>CAZXIQ010000158.1:0-4601 GCA_964640785.1 uncultured Bacteroidaceae bacterium
CATTTTCATTGAGAGATTCATTGCAAAATGTTACTTTAAAAAAATACAGCGCTGTAAAAATTACAGTCACACACGCTTGCAAATAACTCCCCCGCTTGGATAAGCGGGGGTGGCCGTTAGGCCGGGGGCGTTCGAAAATCCACTACCTTTCTTCAAACTCCCTCCGAAAAACTAAAGTTTTTCTCGTCCCTCTTATCTAAGATGGACAGTTTTTGTTTGTTTTGCAACAAAAAACAAGGGTAAAAACTGCCGTAGAATATAAAAGTAAACAGCTAATTAGGTAATATTTACCCTCTACCACCATAATAAACATGCAATCACATATAGAACAATATTAAATATATTGGCTAATCTCACTCAACCGACTGACTTCGAATGTCGGACGAAAAGAGAGGCTTTTCTCGCCGTTTCTGTTCAGAAACATTTGGTCGAGCCCTGCATTAGCCGCACCGAGAATATCACTCTCAAAAGCATCGCCTATCATCAGTGTGGATGATTTTTGCGCGCCCGACACTTTAAGCGCATACTCGAACAGTGCGGGGTCGGGCTTGTTTACGCCTATTTCCTCGGAGAGTATCAACCGTTTGAAGTACTTTGTCAATCCTGTCGTTGCCATCTTTTTTGACTGTAACTCCACAAAGCCGTTCGACAGGATGAACAGCTCATATTTTGCAGAAAGATAATCGAGCAGTTCAAGCGCACCGGGCAGCAACATATTCTTGTGGGGTATACGCCCCAGCGCCTCGACACAGAAACGTGTGCCAAGATTTTCATCGGGGTGTCCGACAGCTTCGAGCGGATAATTATAGCGCATTTTATTGAGCTGTTCCTTGCTTATCCTTCCGGCATTATACTCTTGCCACAGCTCTTTGTTTCGCGGTTCGTATATGCGCAGAAATTGGTCGAACGACTCGAAAAAACGTTCGTAGCCCAACAGTTCGTATGTCTCGCGAAAAGCCTCGCGCGAGGCTGCGGTAAAGTCAAAAAGTGTATCGTCGAGGTCAATGAAGAGTGTGTTGTATTTTTTCATTCTTGCCTGTTTGCAACACAAGGCTGCGCCGAAAGGGTCTGTTCGGGCGCAGCCTTGCATTATTGGTAATGACTATAAAATGCTGTTTAAACTATCTTACCTGTATAATAAGATATTTTGAAACGCTCCAGAAATCATCGGCGTTTACAATGGTAAGTACATACTTTTTCTCGCTGTTGCGCTCGAGTTTATAACTGCCTTCGGGGTGCGTCGTCAATATTTTTGCACTTTTCGAGTGGGTTTCCACTGTTGAAAGGTTGCGTTTGTCGGCTTTTGTAAAATAGGACATGTTTGCACCGGCCTCGCGCAGTACTTTTTTACCGTCGAGAATCTTTTGCTCCTTAAGCTCGCGTTTGGTTCCTATTGCGTACCACACTGCATTTAAAGCAGCATCTTGCTCGCTTATTGTTTTTTCGTTGGCCGCCTTTGTTGCGCTAAGTTCGTTTACATTGGTGTTAAGCTCTTGCACACTTTTGTCAAGTTCATCAATGTGAATATTCTTTTGCGAGAGCTCTTGCTGAAGTGCGGCAATCTGCTTATTCTTCTCTTGAAGCTCGCTCTTCAGTTTCTCGACCATTGACCTCAACTGCTTGGAGAGCGATTGGCTGTTGAGCAATTTTTCTTCGAGCTCGGCTATACGTTGCTTGTTGCGTTGCAGTGTCTCGCTGATGAATTTAATACTCTTCTGTAAAGAGGATACTTTGCTCTGCTCGGTAGTTGCAGCATCGAGATTTATGCGGCCTTGCGCCTCGCTTATTGCTTTAAAGCCCTCCTCTACCACGTTTATCGCGCTTATCATTTCGTCCAAGGCTGCGTCGCGCGAGGCAATCACGTTTCTCAAAGAGTCATTTGCGGTGATAAGGTCGGATTTTTTGGGTCCGTCGGTGCAACTTGCAAAGAATGCAGCAGTTGCAATAAACAAAAAAATCAGTTTTTTCATATTTCAAAAAGTTATTCGTTATTATCTATAAATGGTTGGCAATCGGTACCACCGACCAGCAACACAAATTCTCCGCGCGGCTCGTTTTTTGTAAAATGTGCCACAAGTTCGTTGAGCGTGCCACGCACACACTCTTCGTGGAGCTTGGATATTTCGCGAACGGCAGCCGCAGGACGCTCGCCGCCAAATGCCTCGGCAAATTGGCCCAGTGTCTTTACGACGCGGTAGGGCGACTCGTAAAATATCATTGTACGGGTCTCTTCGCTAAGCTGCGTAAGCCTTGTGCGACGCCCCTTTTTCTGCGGCAGAAAGCCTTCAAAGACGAAACGTTCCGAGGGTAACGAGGAACTTACAAGTGCCGGCACAAATGCTGTTGCTCCGGGCAGACACACTACTTGCAGACCTGCACGCACCGCCTCGCGGACAAGCAGAAAGCCCGGGTCGGAGATTGATGGTGTTCCGGCGTCGGAGACAAGAGCCGCATGAGAGCCGCAGGCCGCAATGCGCTCGACTGTGCTGCCAAGTGTTTGATGTTCGTTAAACTTGTGATGCGAGAACATTGGAGCATGAATGTCGTAGTGTTTCAACAGATTGCCTGTGGTGCGAGTATCTTCGGCCAAAATAAAATCGGCCTCACGCAATATGCGCAAAGCACGCATTGTAATATCTTCAAGGTTTCCGACAGGGGTCGGCACAATATATAAAATACCCATTATTTGTGTTTCAATGTATATAATTTACCTTTTACAGCATATAATATTGCAAAAATATAAATAATTCATTATTCAAGCTATTATGATTATAAAATTTAACATATTGTAGAAACTGTTTAAATCTATTTCGTTGTTTTATAGAGCAAAAAAACAACCGGTCGTTCACTGTGCTGCTTACAGTGCCAGAGGTTTTTAAAAGTTACTAATGCTTTGCATTTTCATTGATAAGTAGCTCATTGCAAAATGTTACTTAAAAAATACAGCGCTGTCAAAATTACAGGCAACGGCCGCAGTAAACAACTCCCCATCTTGGCTAAGAGGGGGTGGCCGTTAGGCCGGGGGCGTTCGAGAATTCTCTATTTTTTTTCAAACTCCCTCCGAAAAACTAAAGTTTTTCTCGTCCCTCTTATCCAAGATGGACAGTTTTTGTTTGCTCTGCAACAAAATAACAAGGGTAAAAACTGCCGTAGAATATAAAAGTAAACTGTACTTAAGGTAATATCCCCCAATAACCATAATAACTACACTATTATTTATCGAACTGACGTTATTTTAGAAATTTAAACAGTTTCTTAGCTTTGTATTAACACAAACAGGCACTATATTTGCATATTAAAATATGCGAATATAGGCAGCACAAACATTCACATACAAAAAAAGTCATGAGAGAGATAAGCATTGGGCGTTTTTTGCACATAATACTGTTATTGATAATAATCGGAATATCTTATGCGGTACTTAAAAACTTAAGCGAAGTGCTGCTGCCATTTTTTGTCGCATGGCTGCTGGCCTATCTAATTTATCCGATAGTAAAATTCGTTCAGTATAAATTAAGATTCAAATACAGGCTGCCGTCAATAATCACTGTACTGATGCTGCTTGCGGTTGTAATATTTGGAATATTCATGCTTGTTGTACCATCTTTCATTGATGAATTGTCGCAGTTAAAAAACGTCGCCACAGATTTTATATACAATCGCGTGAAAAACCCCACAATCCCTGCATTCATAAGCGACTTTATACGCGAATATGCCGACGAGAATGGCATTGTAAACATTTTGCAAAGTTCAGGAATACAAGATGTTGCAAAATCATTGGTTGAAAAAACATGGTTATTTGCAATGGGCACGATAAATGTTGTGATGCAAATATTCGCATCGTGCATCACACTTATGTATCTTTTCTTCATATTGCTTGACTATGAGCGCCTCGCCGACGAATGGCAGATGCTTATCCCAATAAGATGGCGCAAAAGAGTGAACGAACTTATTAACGACCTGACAGAAGGAATGAACCAATATTTTCGCGGACAGGCATTAATTGCACTGCTCGTAGGAATAATGTTCTCCATCGGTTTTCTGATTATTGACTTTCCGATAGCAGTGGGGTTCGGCCTTTTCATAGGCGTGCTTAATCTTGTGCCCTATCTGCAACTGGTCTCTTTGCTGCCAATGGCACTTTTGGCATTGATAAAAGCAGCAAATACGGGCGACAATTTCTGGATAGTGCTACTTTCGGCATTGGCGGTGACACTTATTATCCAAGCAATACAGGATTTTATCCTTGTACCGCAAATTATGGGCAAACGCATGAAACTGCACCCGGCCGTGATATTACTGTCACTTGCCATCTGGGGAAAATTGTTAGGAATAATAGGAATGATTGTAGCACTGCCGCTGACCACACTTATTTTGGGTTACATCAAGCAGCATCATCAGCGAAATTTGAGCCACGAAAGAAGAAAAAACAGAGAAAAAGAGGCCAAAAATTAAAAAAATGACGATTTTTCTAAAAAAAACAGGCAAAATATTTGCAGATTCAAAAAATACCCCTACCTTTGCACACGCTTAACGGCACGAAGGTTGATTCGCTAGCTCAGCAGGTAGAGCACATCCCTTTTAAGGATGGGGTCCTGGGT
>CAZXIQ010000159.1:0-4595 GCA_964640785.1 uncultured Bacteroidaceae bacterium
TTCTAAAATTATTTTACAAACATCGCCACAAGTGTATTGTTATAAACAAAGCAAGCACAAACGTTTGCAAATTAACAATTAAACAAAAAAGATTATGACAGCACCATTGAAAGGAATCAGAGTAATCGACTGGACACAGGTACAGTCGGGACCATCGTGTACACAAATGTTAGCATGGTTGGGAGCAGATGTAATAAAAATAGAACGCACAGGCCTTGGCGACCCCACCCGCACCGAACTTCTCGACAAGCCCGGGCTCGACGGCCTCTATTATCTGCAACTAAACTGCAACAAACGCTCCATAGAGCTGGACATGAAGACCCCCGAAGGCAAAGAGATTCTCACCAAGCTGCTAAGGACAGCCGACATATTTGTAGAGAATCTGCACCCCGGAGCAGTGGCAAAATTGGGATTCTCGTGGGAAGAGGTACATAAAATAAACCCGCGTGTCATCTACGGAACAATAAAGGGATTCAACGACGACTCGCCCTTTGCAAGCGTAAAAGCATTTGAGCCTGTGGCGCAATGCGCCGGAGGCGCGGCTGCCACCACCGGTTGGTGGAAAGGAGAGTACAATATACCCACACAATCGAGTGCAGCCTTGGGCGACAGTAACACAGGCATGCACCTGCTAATAGGACTGCTTGCGGCACTCATGCAGCGCGAAAAGACCGGTGAAGGTTGCTTTGTTGAGCAATCTATGCAGGATGCAGTGCTGAACCTGTGCCGCATAAAGTTGCGCGACCAACTGATACTCGAAAATACCGGCACACTGAAACACCTGCCGCAATATCCAAAAGAGAAATTCGGAAACACCGTACCACGCGCCGGCAACGTCGAGGGCGGACAGGTATTAGGATGGTGCTACCGTTGCAAAGGTTGGGAGACAGACAGTAACGCATTTGTATACATTGTTTTACAGAACGAAGAGAAACCCTTTGCAGCAGCTTGCAACGCAATAGGCAAGCCCGAGTGGATAACCGACCCCAAATTCAACACTCCCGAGGCACGCGAAGAGGTGAAAGAGGAAATATACGCCGCTGTGGAGGAATATACCATCACACGCGACAAGATTCAAGTTGTCGAGGAACTTGGGAAGGCCGGCGTTCCGTGCGGCCCTGTGCTGAGTATGCTCGAAATAAAAAACGACGAGTCGTTGCGTAAGTGCGGCACTATTGTGGAGGTTGAACAACCCAAGCGCGGAAAGTTTGTAACAATCGGCTGCCCGCCAAAATTCTCGAACTACAAGCCCGAAGTTAAGGCCGCTCCTCTTTTGGGCGAGCACACTGACGAGGTGCTGCATGAGGTTGGGTACACACCCGAGGAGATTGCGCAACTGCGCAAGAAACATATTGTTTGTAAGTAACACCACCCAAGAGCTATATTATGACAACAGACGAAAAAAACATAACCGATGGCATGCACCTGATGGTAGATGCACTGAAAATGAACGGCGTCGAAACAATCTTCGGCATAGTAGGAATACCCGTCACCGACCTTGCCCGACACGCACAACAGGCGGGAATACGCTACATAGGATTCCGCCACGAACAATCGGCAGGAAACGCTGCTGCCGCCGCAGGCTTTATAACCAAAAAGCCCGGAATATGCCTTACAGTGTCGGCTCCGGGCTTTCTTAACGGACTGACAGCCCTTGCCTGCGCCACAATAAACGGGTTTCCCATGATACAGATAAGCGGGTCGAGCGACCGCAACATCATCGACCTGCAACAGGGCGACTACGAAGGGCTCGACCAGATGAACATTGCAAAGCCCTTTGTCAAGGCAGCCTACCGCATCAACCGTCCCGAGGATATTGCCACAGGTGTTGCACGTGCAATACGCGCTGCTGTTTCGGGACGTCCCGGAGGCGTCTATCTTGACATTACAACAGCCATGCTATCGACCACAATGGACGCAGCAGCCGCACAAAAGACACTCTTTGTGCCCACCGACCCGTCGCCGCGACAGATACCTGCACACGAGGCCGTGGAGCGGGCAATGACCCTGTTGGCACAGGCAAAAAAGCCGCTTGCAATCATCGGCAAAGGTGCAGCCTATTCACAAGCCGACGAAGAGATAAAAAACTTCATCGAGAAGAGCAACATTCCCTACCTGCCAATGTCTATGGCCAAAGGAGTGTTGCCCGACGACCATGCGCTGTGCTCAGCCTCGGCACGCGGCTTTGTGCTTGCAAACGCCGACACGGTGCTGCTGTTGGGCGCACGCCTGAACTGGTTATTGGGACACGGCAAAGGTAAAAAGTGGAACCCCGATGCAAAGTTCATACAGCTTGACATTGACGCGACAGAGATTGACAGCAACCGCCCCATCGCAGCACCGGTGGTAGGCGACATTGGCTCGTCGCTTGCACTTATGCTTGAAGAGCTAAAGAAAAAGCCGTTGCCACAATGTGCCGAATGGCTTGCAGATATAAAAAAGACAAAAGATGACAATGCAGCAAAGATGGCCGCGAAGCTTGGCAGCACCACCTTGCCAATGAACTATTTCTCGGCCCTTAAAGCCGTCAGCGACGTACTCGAAAAACATCGCGACATTTACGTTGTAAACGAGGGCGCAAACACTCTCGACGACACCCGCAACGTCATAAACATGTACCACCCCCGCCGACGTCTCGACTGCGGCACGTGGGGTGTCATGGGCATAGGCATGGGATACAGCATAGCTGCCGCCGTCACAGGCCGACGCCCCGTCGTAGCCATCGAAGGTGACAGCGCATTCGGATTCAGCGGAATGGAAATAGAGACTATATGCCGCTACAAACTTCCGGTGACAATAGTAGTGTTCAACAACAACGGCATTTATCGCGGAACAGACAAAAACATGGGCAGCGGCGACGACCCCTCGCCCACCACTTTCACCATCGGCGCACGCTACGACAAGATGATAGAATCTTTTGGCGGAGCAGCATTCAACGCCACAACTCCCGACGCACTGCGCGACGCAATAAGCACCGGAATAACCTCGGGCAGACCCACACTGATAAATTGTGTCATCGACCCCGCAGTGGGTGTTGAGAGCGGACACATAGGCAACCTTAACCCTAAAAGTTCAGTAAAATGATAGACATACTCATAAAAGACATTCTGCCTATATTCGTAATAATGTTTTTAGGCTTTGCATCGGGCAAACGAGGCATATTCAGCTACGAGAATGCCCAAATATTCAACAAGTTAGTGCTAACATACGCACTTCCGGCAGCGCTTTTCGTGTCGATAGTGAAGGCCGACAGAAGAATGCTGTTCGACGACCTGAAACTAACCATCATCAGCTTTGTCGTCATCACCGCAGTCTTTTTGTGGTCGTACTACTCGTGCTACAAATTCTTCAAGCACACAAAGAGCGAGGCTGCCGTGTGCGCACTTATTTCGGGCTCACCCACCATTGGATTTTTAGGATTCGCAGTACTCGAACCGATATACGGAGCAACAGCAAGCACAGCACTTGTGGTTGCCATCGTGTCGATAGTGGTAAATGCCATAAATATTCCCATCGGCCTTGCACTGATGAATGTTGGCGACAAGAAAGATAAAAGCAACGAGAAAAAAAGTTTAAAAGAGAACCCCGTCATTGGCGCGCTCATGCAACCGGTCTGCTGGGCGCCCATCTTGGCGGTAATAATGGTGTTGCTTGGCATAAAGTTCCCGACAATATTGGACCCCAACTTCGAGCTTATAGCCAAGGCAAACGCCGGTGTTGCAGTCTTTGCAGCCGGACTGACACTGTCGGGCATGAAATTTCAGATGAATGGCGAGGTTGCCTATAATGCGGTTGTGAAACTATTGTTGATGCCCGCCGCCCTGCTGCTCGTCGGATGGATATTTGGGATGAGGGCCGATAACTTGCAGATGATGGTACTTGCCGGGGCGTTACCACCGGCATTTTCGGGTATCATCATTGGCAGTCGCTACCAATTATATGTGCGCACAGGAACATCCTCGCTTGCTTTCAGCATTCTTGCATTTATCGTTGCAGCTCCATTTTGGATATGGATTGCTCGTTTGGTTGCGGGGTATATGTAATTTTTTGTGTTAGTGTGGTATTAATAAACTGTTTAAATTTCTAAATGGTCTTACGACAATGGTGGTTGAGGTGGCATTTCACCCTCAACCGCCATTTAGTTATTTTATCTACGTTGTTCTACATGAGGCTGCTTATTATGGTGATAGAGGATAAAAGAAACCTCAATCGTTGTTTGTTTTTATATTCTACGGTAGTTTTTACCCTTGTTTTTTTGTTGCAAATTTATAGGCAGTTGTTTCTGTCTCACCCTTTTGGCGCCCAAAAGGGTGCAAAAGGCACAGCGCAGAACAAAATTAGCCGTCGCATCCTTTGCTCGGGAATTTTCGTAAACGAAAATATCCCTCGGTCGTCTGCTCCTTGTCGGCAACTTTCCCTTGAAAGTCGCGGGAGTGTCAAGTTTGGCCGCACACTTAAGGTGCGTCAGAAAACTTGCCCCTCTTTTCCGCAACTTTACTGCGGCCGTTGCCTGTAATTTTGACAGCGCTGTATTTTTTTAAAGTAACATTTTGCAATGAATCTCTCAATGAAAATGCTAAGCAATAGTAACTTCT
>CAZXIQ010000160.1:0-4594 GCA_964640785.1 uncultured Bacteroidaceae bacterium
ACGGTAGCCGAGCGCAATATTTTTATGTCTTTTAATTTTTATCGGACAGTAATATTTAAAATTATATCGTACAGACGTTATTTTAACGTCTGTACGGCAACAATATTTTCTACCGGACATAAAATTGCAATAGAAGAAATCAAAAAAAATCCCACAAACAATGTTTGCGGGATTTTTTCATTATTTTAGGTCTGATTATTTCTTAACCTTAACAGTCTTAACAACACCGTTGCTATAAACATACTTAACAATATTCACACCCTCAACAGGAACCGAAGATGCAACACCATCAACAGTGTAGTAAGTTGTAGAAACAACCTCTTCACCCTCTACAACGGGAGCATCGCCGATAGATGTAGCATCCGATACATAACGGAGGTTCCACAAAGAGTTTGCATCGCCACGTTTCCAGTATACAACGTGACCCTCTTTACCATTACCACCACTGTGACCTTGGAGGTGGAAACACAAGTTGCCAAACTGATCCTCGATGTACTCACCACCACCGGGCATCCAGATATCAAATGCTGTACCCTCACGTTGGAGTACCATGTAGGGCTGAGGTGTCTCTTTGAGGCTCAAGTGTATACCGAACCAAGATACGGGATTGCTACTACCCTCGAATGCTTCCTCAGGGTTAGTACATGTAGCATACATGTTGTACTTAACGCTCTTAATGTAGTAAGCATCTTTCACCTGATCGGCTGTGATAAGGCTGTCAGCCAACCATGCTGCAACCTGTGCATCATCGGCAGCGGCGGGAACAAGCTCAATGAGATACATTGAATCGGCCTCGGCAATGCTTGCAGGAGCATCTTTCCAACCAATCTCATACTCTTCGCAGAATGCAGCATCGCTTACACAACCTGCGTGGGGCTCCATAAAGTAGATAGCCTTCTTAACTTTCTGGTTCTCCATGAACAAGGGCTGGTTAGCCTCGAATACGTAGATACCTGCAACAACAGGATTGGTAGATACATTTTCAATATCAACAACAGCAGCCTCGAGTGTCTTTATCATAGCCTTTGAAGCAGCCTCGTCTTTAGCCTCGGCTGTTGTCTGAGCCTGAGCACAAGCTGCGGGGAATGAACCAAGGTTAGCGTATGCACCGGGGTCTTTGCTTTCTGTAAGACCAAGGCTAAGGAGAGTTTTTGCCATGTTGCCCAACCAGTAGCTGTAAGGTGTGTCCATAGACATGTTGTAGATGTACCACTCACCCTCGCCATCAGTGTCGTTATTCTCAAGAGCATCAACAGGGTACCATCCGAGACCACCGCCCCAGTCCTGAGCAATAACATAAGGACGAGACTCTTCATCGAGTACAGCCTCTTCGACATACTCATAAATTACGAATGAGTAAGGAAGTGCATCATTGTTGTTGGGCTCAATCTTAACCTTAGCAGCCTGAGACTTGAAGATTGTAGAAGTACCCGAGCTCCAGTAATCGGGAGCATTGCTACGGATGCTCTTCCAATATGTACCATCCGACAAGCTCTGGATGTAGTATGTACCATCGCCGTCACCGGTAGACTTAATGCTGAATGCACAAGGTGATTGGAAAGGACCTACCCAACGGTTGTATGAAGTATAGAAACCACCCTCTTCAGGCTCTTCAACTACATCGGGGTTACAATTGAGAAGACCGTAGATAGCATAGATACCATTGTCGGTAATATCCTCAACATTCTCAATCTGTGAACCACGCATTGCGTTATAATCATCGGGGAAAGCAACGATTGTAGGATCTACTGTCTCGCCATAGTAACCGAATACAAAGTCTGTGGGAGTATCGGGATAAGCGTTACCGCGACCATACTGAACATATTTAAAGCCGGTGATAGGCTCGGGAAGTGTAATATCCAAGTAGAAGTACTCGCTACCATCGTAGTCATCGTCAGCACCCCACTGTGAGTGGAAGTGTACGTTTCGGCCTGTACCATGCTCACCATCGCAAAGACCTGCAAGTCCAAGACCCTCGTTTGCAACAGAAGTTGTGTAGAAACAATCCTCGGTCAATTCAATTTTAACACCATTCTGGTCATAGAATTCCATTTCGTTGATACAAACAAAAGGCTTACCGTTAAGATTTCTGCCGGAATGATTCTTGAATACAGTGAAACGGAGCGCATCAACCTCTTCTGTCAAGTAGTACGAAGGAGACTCCCATCTGAACTCTTCGTTGCTCTTCTCACCGGGAAGACCATCCTCTTCACGACCTATGCGGAAAGGAAGATTCTTAACGTTAGAGATTTTTGAAGACCAGAAACCGTCGATAACACTCTTGATATTTGCAACAGCCTCGTCAATGTCAGACAATGTTGTATATGTGGCAAACACAATGTCAGCCTCGTCTATTGCAAGTGTAAGAGCCTCTTTGTAGCTTTCGGGATAAGAGTTGTTAATCCAGTCGGGAGCAGAAGATGTAAGTATAAGACCCTCATCCATAGCATCGATGATTGAAGTGATAGAGTCTACCCACGACCAAAGTGTAAGAGAATAGAAATCGTTGAATTTATTGTTAAGCTCATCCTTTGCAGCAAGAATGTCAGCTACTGTTGCATCGCCGTTAGCAGCAACGCCTTTTGCAGCCTCAAGAGCTGTTGCAAGAGCCTCTTTCTGACCCTCGTCGAACTCATCCAAAGATGTTCCGAACGACTGCTGACGCTCCTCTACGAGAGCAATAGCCTCTTCGAGCTTGTAAAGAATTGTAGATGCTTTAATGTCAGCCTTGTAGATTGAGAAGTTTGACGCAAAAGGACGTTTCTCGAGGAAAGCAGCCTTGGCATACTCATTGTTTTTCAAACAACCCATACGCATGATAGCATCCTGCATGATAAGAAGTGAGTCATCGAGCGATGTAAGAGTAAAGTCACCTGCGTTTGCAGCATCAGCGGCGAATTTAATCTCCATAGCCTTTCTAACATCCATTGTCCAGTCGATGAAACCCTCACCGGCAGAAGTCTTTCTTACAATGTAGTGGTCGGTATTGATATACTCTACCTTATAAGTATTCTCTTTGTCAGCTACGGGAATAAGTGTAAACACACCGAAAGGCGAAGGCTGTGCTGTGGGCAAACAGGGAGCCTCGAAGAAACCACCACCAATGTTGGTACGTTCACGATCCACGTCCTCCCAAGACTCAACATGTCCCTCGATAACGAACAGAGAGTTGGGCTTTGCAAGCTCTTCCAAAGTAGAAATTTTCTCTACCTTAAGTTCTTGCTCGGGCATAGGCCAGTAAGACTGTCCACCGGGAGTAAGACCTACATAAGAAGGCTGGTTATAAGTCCAGCTCTGACGTGTGCGCCACTCGATTGAGAATACGCTTACGGGCTCTGCAAACTCAAGTTCAATGTAGTGGTAGTCACCGTCAACAACACCCGGCTCCCAGTTAGTATGGAAGTGAGTATTATAATCACCGTCGCTAAGACCCTCAAGTGAGCCATCGCTCTTGTGACCGGCATTTGAAGAAGCCTGATACTCGATAGGATTGCCATCTGCATCATATACAGTAAGCTCACCTAACGAAAAATAGGGAAAACCGGGACCCCATGTCATACGACCCTGATACGACTCGGCATTTTGGGGCAACTTTGTAGAACACAAAGTCTGAGCAACAGTGTAACGAAGTGTTGTGATAGCCTCGTCCAAGGTAAATACCTGAGACTTGTAAAGGTAAACACCTGAACTTACTTCGTTACCGGGCAGGCCATCTTCTGAATTCAGAGTGATGGGCCATGTTGTCGATTGAGCCATGCCGAATGTGACAACAAGCGTCAAAAGACAGCTTAAAAGTAAACTTTTTTTCACAAAAATAATTAATTTATAAAACAATATAAGTATATATATTTATTTATTAACAATTTATGTATAAAAGAGTTATCACCCGCACCATCCATTATGGTAAACAACACCGGGTAGGGGTATTAAATGCAAGATTATTTACAATCCGGCAAATGCAAATACCGTTTTTACAGAAAACAGTTTTACAAAGATATACATTTATTTGCTAAGCACTCCATAAAAAACAACAATATTTTCAAGAAGTTACATTTTTAACAATAATTTATTTAGAAGTTACTATTGTACAGTATTAATATTACAAAAGGATACCTTATTAAAAAATACAGCACCATATAAGGAAGAAGCAAAAAAATACTAATCCGCAGTTTGAATTTCATTTCGAAATGAAATTCAAACTGCGGATTAGTTTAGAAATTTGAACAGTTTCTTATTTAACCACAAATTTCTCGCAACGCCCTTTACCTTTTCTAATGTAAATACCCGGAACAAGCGGTTCGGTAACCCTCTGTCCGCTTATAGAGTAATAGACAAAATCGGCATCTTCGTCATCTATGGAAACATTTCCGATACCCACAGAATTAGACAACTGAATATAACGATAATCGCTCCACTCCGACACAAAAGAATCGACCACTGCCTGTACACGGTACCTATACATTATAGTATCAAGATTTTCGAAACTGTACGAAACATCAGTCAAATTCTCTACAACCTTTTTATATCTTTTCTGCATCAACAATTTTGTAATGTCAAGATCGTCCTCGGAAAAAGCACCATCATAAACAACCAT
>CAZXIQ010000161.1:0-4587 GCA_964640785.1 uncultured Bacteroidaceae bacterium
TGTCGTAACCGATGTGCGGGCCACCGATGCCTTCGCCTGCTGTACCTTTAAAGATGTAGGGGTTGCTATCGCTCCATACGAAACGGCGGGTATTCTGGTAGATGGGGTCGTTGGCGGGAACATCGCCAAGGTATGCCATTGCCTGAAGGCTGGGGATGTTTGCGTCGTCCATAAGTAACTGGTTGCCAAAGCCATCAACTTCGAATGCGTAAATCTTTCCGAATTTGGGGTGATTGTGGATGGCGTATTTCTTCAAGGCTGTCTCAACCTCGTTGGCGAGTTCTGTACACTGCTTGGCAAGGTCGTCGCGTTTGTTTACCTTGGTAAGTACTTCGGCTGCCTTTCTGAGTGAGGTTACTGCAAAGAAGTTTGAGGGTACGAGGAACTGAAGGATGGTGGCATCGTCCGAGGGACGGAAGGTTGATACAATGAGGCCAACGGGTTTTACGGGGGAGCCCTTGCCATTGTTACCTACTGTGTCAAATGCGCGGTCGGTCTTACGTTTGAAAGTATAGGGGCCTACACCCTCCTTGCGCTGTTGTTCGCGGAATGTCTTTAGGGTGAGTTGTATGCTCTGGAGCCACTCTTCGCCAAAGATTGATGCGTCGCCGGAAATTTTCCAATATTCGTATGCCAAGCGGATGGGGTAACAGTGTGAGTCAATTTCCCATTTACGTTCGTGCACGCCGGGTTTCATATCTGTTTGGTCTGATGCCCATTCGCCCACCTTGTCTGCCTCTTTGTAGAAAGCATTTGCATAGGGGTCGAGGATGATGCAACGGAACTGACGCAATATTACACCGGCAATTAATTTGCGCAGGGCCTCGTCGTCGTTGATGAAGGGAAGATAGGTCCATACTTGTGCGCCTGAGTCGCGCAACCACATTGCGTGAATATCGCCGGTGTATACGAATGCATCGCCCTCGCCATTGGGGTGTATGGTGGTATCCAATGTGTTGGGCAGGCAGTTGGCAAACATCCAAGCTAATTTCTTGTTTTTCAACATCGCTGTAACTTCTGCGATTTTAGCATCAACGGCTTCGGACACGAATAGTCTGTTGGCCTTCTCGGGACGGCATGATGTATAGTCCTTTGATGTGCAAGAGATTGATGTCAGCAGCAAGGCTGCGAGCATACAGAGTTTTGTGATTCTCATAAATGTAATTGTTTTAATGTTTGTTGCAAAAATAGACATTTTTTAAGAATTTTATTGTATAGAACCTATATGTTTTTCAGGTTGTTTGGATTTGTGGGCAAAATTTTGTTTATGGCGATGCTGAATTTTGGGTGCTATTTTAAAAGAGTTCACAAATTAAGCATTATCTTTGCCTGAAAATAGCGAAGATATTTCCTTTTATCTTTTTTAAAAGCGAACTATATGTACTTTGCGTCTTTGTTATGCTATGAAGAATTATAATTATCATATTATACGTGCGCTGTGGAATTTTGGGGCATTGTTTCCGTTAAAGGTTCTTTATTTGTTGAGCGACGTTGTTTATCTGATTGTTTATTATGTTGCGCGTTACCGTCGCAAGGTTGTGCGTGAGAATCTTATAAACTCTTTTCCCGAAAAATCTTTGAATGATATTGTAAAGATTGAGAAAAGGTTCTATTCCTCTTTTTGTGATTATATGGTGGAAACCGTAAAGCTTATGCGTATGGGTCCCGAGAGGATAAAGAAACATATTCGTTTCGAGGGTGTTGAGGATGTTGAAAAGTTGCTTTCGGGTGAGGGACAGTCGAGCATGGTCTACATAGGGCATCTTTTTAATTGGGAGTTTATTACTTCGTTGCCATTGTTCTTTAAGAATTCAAGCATCAGGACCGGCCAGATTTATCATCCGTTGGCTAACAAGGCTATGGATAGATTGTTTATAGAAATGCGCGAGCAGTATGGCTCGGAGAGTATTGCCATGAAGAATACTTTGCGCAGAATTTTGGATTTGAGCCGTAAGAAACAACCTTTTATCATAGGCTTTATTGCCGACCAAGTTCCCCATTGGGAGGCTATCAGTTTGTGGATACCTTTCTTTAATCAGGATACGCCGGTATTTACCGGAACCGAGAGAATTGCACGCAAAATGAATAGCCCTGTCTATTATCTTTCATTTAATAAAGAGAGACGCGGGCACTATGTGGCAAAATTTCACCTGATTACCGAGGAGGCTCTGTCGCTTCCCGAGGATGAATTGACGAAGAGATATTATGCTTTGCTCGAAGAGAATATAAGGGAGTGTCCCGAATTGTGGTTGTGGACACATAAAAGGTGGAAACGCACTCGCGAAAAATATATTGAGTGGAACGAAAAAAGGATTAATCGTTTGAAAGAGAAAAATAGTAAAAAGGCATGATGGCACAATTTATGCGTTCGCGCAAACATAAAAACAGTAAACTGTCTTACTATATAAGGAATTATATAAGGTACTATGTGCCCAAATGGTTGTTCCGGTACTCGTATGTGGATAGGCTCAATGAATTGAGTGACAAGGAAAGGAATTATGTTCTTTCTCGTGTGAATTATTACAATAAATTGGATGCTGTTTCTTGTATAAGTGACGATAAGGGCATTTCTTTGAAACATTTCAAGTTGGCAAAGAAAAAAAAGGGTGAGTATTCTCATCGTGTCTATTTTTTCGATACTTATGAATATACTCGTTACTTCCCTGATAATTTGCGCATTGTCACTCTTTATGGGGATATTACCGAGGTCCCCGCTGTTCCATCAATTATAAAAAGTCGCCCTGTGGGCGGGAATAATGCTAATTCCATATTGTTGAATCTTAATAAAATACGTCACTTTACTTTTGTAAATGACAATCGCCGCTTTACGGATAAAAAAAATATGCTCATAGGCAGGGCGTATGTTCGTCAGCCGCAAAGAATACGTTTCTGGGAAATGTATTTCGGGCATCCGATGTGTGACCTTGGGCAGGTGAACAGTAATTATATTCATCGTCCCGAATGGATTGTAAAGCCAATTTCCATAGACGAACATCTTGATTATAAATTTATTCTCTGTATCGAGGGTAATGATGTTGCCAGCAATCTGAAGTGGGTGATGTCATCGAATTCGCTTGCGGTGATGCCTCGACCAAAATATGAGACTTGGTTTATGGAGGGTACTCTTGTTCCCGATTATCACTATGTTTGCATAAAAGATGATTACTCGGACTTGGAGGAAAAATTGACTTATTATATAGAGCATCCCGACGAGGCACAGCAGATTATAGAGCATGCTCATGAATATGTGGCACAGTTTCGCAACAAACGACGCGAAAAACTTATTTCGCTGTTGGTACTCGATAAATATTTTAAAAAGACGGGTCAGATATGATTGTTATTAGTAAACATACTAATCAGTTGTGTAACAGGCTTTTTACCTATTTGCCTGTAATCTCGTATGCATTAGAGGCGGGCGAGCCTGTCTGTTTTTTGTTTCAATATAAGAAATACGATGCTTTTTTCCCTAATCTGAAACGTGAGGGTATTGGTTCTTATTTTACCGACAAGGCTCTTGTGCCGAGTTTTACGAGTAAACTACTTAATATAGTGGTGCGTGGGGTTGATAAAATAGTGCATCTTGTTCTTCGTACCGGCGAGCCTGTCCCGTTGAAAAAACCTTTGGGGGTGTTGTTTAATCCCAAATGGAAGGAAATTCGTTATGACAAGGCTTATATTGCCAAACATGAAGATAGGTTGCGTTACTTGTTTGCTCCCACTACCGAGGTATGTGAGTGTGTCGATGCTTTGCTTGCAAAGTGTGACGACGAGGATGTTGTTACTGTCGGAGTACATATTCGTGGTGGGGATTACCGCACCTATCTTGGCGGTCGTTATTTTTACGAACCTGAGGTGTATTGCAAATATATGCGTTGCATCGAGGCGCTGTTTTCGGCACAAGGCAGACGGGTGCGTTTTCTTGTTTGCACGAACGAACGTGTGAATGTTTCTGCTTTTGATGGATTGCAGGTGTTGCAACAGGCAGGTAGTGACATGATGGTCGATTTATACGGATTATCGCAGTGTGATTATATCATGGGGCCGCCGAGTACCTTTTCGCAGTGGGCGTCGTTTTATGGAAAGACTCCATTGAGGGTGCTTGCATCGGCCGATGAAAAAATTGAACTTGAAGATTTTAAAAGGGTAGTGGCTCTCGATACGTTCGAATAATTGTGATAAAATGAAGGGTATTAAGGTTTTAATTGTTGAGTTCTATTGCTGGCATGATGAATGCCTGTATACTGCTTGTCAATTATTGAAAAGGCGTAATGCAGAGGTTGTGCTTGCTTTGAATGAGGATATTAGGGCTCGAACCGAGGCTGTGTTTGAGAGTGTTGTTGATGATGTGAGATATTTTCCATTCAGAAAAGGCATGAAAGGATTGACGGCTCTGTGGCACTTGTATCGTTGTCTTGTGAATGATGGTTTTACACATGTTTATTTTAATACTGCATCGGGTAGTGAGGCTTTGAAATTTTTTATGTTTCCTATTCCGCGCCGCGTTAAGGTAGTGGGCACTCTTCACAATGTTGCCAAGCTTGCGGGTAGTTTCGGACAAAAGCTGATTACCCGTCGTGTGGATGGGTA
>CAZXIQ010000162.1:0-4542 GCA_964640785.1 uncultured Bacteroidaceae bacterium
ACGGTAGCCGAGCGCAATATTTTTATGTCTTTTAATTTTTATCGGACAGTAATAAAATTTATTATAAATGTATATTTTAGCTGTTATTCCGTCTCTTTTTGTTCTGTATATATGAAATTCTCATTCTGCATTTGGGTTTGTATGCAAAATGAGAATTTACTATTCTGAACAAGATGTTTATAACCGGCTCCTTAATTTGCTCCCGAGACGATTATTGCTCCCAGTCCCGAAATAAACAGTATGAACATCAGGCCTAAAAGCAATTCTACGTTGCGTGGTGCCCCTTTAAACTCTTTCCAAATGAATATGCCCCATAGGGCTGCCACCATAGGCGCTCCTTGTCCCAATGCGTACGATACAGCTGCGCCGGCTTTTCCGGCTGCAATATAGCTGAGTGCTGTTCCTAATCCCCAAATGCCTCCTCCGAGAACTCCAACAAGATGTGTGCCCATGTTTCCTTTGAAATACTCTTTGTATGTGACGGGTGAACCTACAAATGGGTGGCGCATTACTATTGTGTTGAATAAGAAGTTGCTTATAAATATTCCCACCGAGAATATGAAAAAGGCAGAATATGGAGTTGCCATTCCCGGGGTGGGGTGTTCGAAATTGTTTAAATCCATTGCCGCTGCCACAAAACGATAGAAAAAGGACATAAGCACTCCGGCGACGATAGCAACGAGCGCACCTTTTTTATTTGTACTTCCGCTGCCTTTATTCATCTTGCCCGAGGCAATGGCATTTAATATTATAGCTATCATCACCAATGCTACTCCAAAGAAAAGTATCATAGGGTCGCCCTTGGGCTCGCCAAAATAGTTTACAAAGACTCCCAAGACCAATGCAATGCCCACGCCAAGCGGAAATGCCACCGTAAGGCCGGCCATAGAGACTGCTGCCGATAGCAATATGTTGGCAAGGTTGAACAGTATGCCGCCAATAAAAGCACTCAGATAATTATCGAGCGTAATCTGCTTAAGGTCTATAAGGAAACTACGTCCTGCGTCACCTACACTTCCAAGAGTAAACCCCAGAAGAATCGAGAATAGCAATATGCCAATCACATAATCCCAATAAAAAAGTTCGTAACGCCATGTTCGTCCGGCAAGTTTTTGAGTGTTTGCCCACGAGCCCCAGCAGAGCATAGTAACGAAACAGAGCACCACTGCAAGCATGTAATTGTTTACTATAAACATGTTCTATGTATTTTAAAAGGTGTATAATAAAAAAGGAATTTACATTTTGTCAATTTCATTGCGATAGGGTAGTGAAGATTGTGCTCCCATGCGTGTGACGGTGATAGAGGCGCATTTGTTGGCAAATTCCACCGCGTCGAGGATGCTCCTCTTTTCGGCAAGAGCCACACACAGAGCGCCGCAAAAAGTATCTCCTGCGGCCGTTGCATCAACAGCCTTTACCTTTATGGCGGGAACTTTGTGGTAGGCTCCGCTCTCTTTGATAAAAGCACCCTTTGAGCCAAGCGTTATTACCACATTTTCTACTCCTCGTTCGCTTATTATGTCCGCTGCGCGGCAAATGCTCTCCATGTCTGTGATTTTTATTCCCGAGATATACTCGGTCTCTGTCTCGTTGGCTATAATCATGTAAAGATTGTTCAAAAGAGAATCGGGCAGATGCAATGCCGGGGCAGGGTTCAAAATTACTTTTTTTTGTCTCTCTTTAGCCATGCGCGCCACATATTCTACTGTCTCAAGAGGCGTCTCTAACTGCATGAGCACAATGTCGCCATGCTCTATCAGGCCTTCGGCCTTGTCAATATCTTCGGGGCGCAGCATAGCGTTTGCTCCCGAGGCTACCGCAATGCAATTTTCGCCTTTGCTATCGACCATGATGAGCGCA
This sequence comes from uncultured Bacteroidaceae bacterium, assembly GCA_964640785.1. Lineage (GTDB taxonomy): Bacteria > Bacteroidota > Bacteroidia > Bacteroidales > Bacteroidaceae > HGM04593. The sequence continues at coordinate 1,861 of CAZXIQ010000162.1, forward strand.
ACTCCCGATGGCTGCTCGCTGTCTACAAGAATATGATCCACGTTTATTCCTTCGGCCTTATACTGTTCAATCGAACGGCTGCCGAAGTGGTCGTTTCCAACCTTTGCCATGAAACATACATTTCCGCCCAAACGTGCGGCTGCAACGGCCTGATTGGCTCCTTTCCCGCCGGCGTTCATAAAGAATTTGCCGCCAATAATTGTTTCTCCGGGCAAAGGAAGATGTTCGGTGTTTATAACCATATCTGTGTTACAACTACCTATTACAACTATTCTTTCACTCATAATTTACTTTTTTACGTCTTATATTGATATACTTATGCAACAATGGTGTATGGGTATTGTTCGGAGAATGTTTCTATATAAGGGTTGTTTTTATGGAATCTTGCGATGCAGTTGGTTGTTGTTTATAATGTTGTAATGTCAGTTTGCCATTAAGATAGAAACTGACTGCGATTAAGGTAACTTTCCCCAATTATCATAATTGAAATATTAATCGAACGGACAATACTACAAATAGCCTCTCAAAGTTTGATTAAAAACTTTGAGAGGCTATTTGTAGTTATCGCTTTTCGGTAAAACCGTTACGCGTATTTGAATCTTTTTATACTGCCTTTCGGGGTTTTTGCAAAAGGCTCGTTCTGTAATTCGTAGCTCGATATTTGCGAGAATGCGGGAATTGCGCTGTTAAGCGTAGTAATATTTTTATCCATTATATCCTTGATGCCCTCGGCAGGTATGTTGTCCGCAGCCAACAAGTCGGCATTGGGAACTATAAGTGCTACGAATTTCTCGCCTCGTTGCACTATCAGCGATTCGGCAATGTAGGGCAGTACATTCAGCTTTACCTCAATCTCCTCGGGGTACACATTTTCGCCATTGCTGCCAAGCAAAAGGCTCTTGTTGCGTCCTACAAGGAACAGGTTATTGTCCTCGTCGATGGTACCAAGGTCTCCTGTGCGGAACCAACCCTCGGCGGTGAATACCTCGCGGTCGGCCTCGGGATTTTTATAGTAACCCACAAAGGTGTTACTGCCTTTTACCATCACTTCGCCTACAATCTTGTGGGGGTTGGGCGAGTCAATCTCTATCTGCATACAGTCTACAAGTACGCCACACGATTTTAGTTTGTATTTTCCTAATTTTCCTAATGAAATTGTGGGGCCGCACTCTGTCATTCCGTATCCTGTTACAAGTGGCAGTTGTAATTTTTCTATGAGCAGATTTTCTAATTGCTCGGGGAGCGCAGCACCACCTGTTACCATAACTTCAACTTTCCCGCCTAAGTACTTGAATATTTTCTCTCTAAGCAGTGAATAATACTCTTTGCTGTCTTTATCTATGTTGTTGTCGGGGCTGTTTGCTATCTCTGCGGCCGCATATTCTGTCATTTTTTTGAGTACCAGCGGCACCATCATTACTGTTGTGGGGGCAACAATCTGCATAGCCTCTTTAAGAATAGATGGTGCGGGAGGCAAGCAAAGTACTGTCAGGTGCATTCCCAAGCACAAGCAAGCGGTCATGTCGTACAACATTCCGAAAATGTGTGCAAAGGGTAAGATGCTCAGGTAGTTGTCGCCTCTTCTATAAGGGAAATATCGGGGAATAAGGTCTACGTTGCTGCTGATGTTTCTGACGGTGAGCATCACTCCTTTGGGGTTTCCTGTCGAGCCTGATGTGTAGTTGAGGCAACACAATTCGTCCATAGGACGTGACTTGTACTCAACATTTTCGGGGCTCCAGCCGTCGGGGTGTGCGTCAGCAAAGATTGCGTCTGCCTGTGAGTATATTTCGGCAAAGTTGTTGCGGCAGGCCAATAGTTCCATGCTCTTCATGTCTATTGCTGCTATAAGTTGCGGCATCTCTTCGAAGTTCATCCCTTCGAAAATGGCTTTTTCGGTGAAAAGTATCTTTGTGTCCGAGTGGTTCACCATATTCTGTGTGTCGGCAGGTGTGAATCCGTTGAACAGTTGGCACGACACGTATCCGCCCGAGGTTACTGCCATAAAGGTGATAGCCCAATTTGAACTGCTACGTGCGTTGAGCGATATTTTGTCACCCTCTTTCAGTCCTGCGGCTTTCCACACGAGGTGCATGGTCTCTATTTTTTTCGCTAATTCGCCGTATGTGATTGCTTGACTTTTGTAGTCGTTCAGTGCCGGAGAGTTCCAACAACTTTTTACGCTCTCTTCAAATGTTTTTATAAAATATTGCATCGCTTTTAAAATAGTTTTTTTGTTGTTTTTCGATGCAAAGATATGAAAAAAGCGTTGCCTGTACACAAATTGTTGTTCGCTGTGTATTTTATGGATAAAATTGCTTATTTAGGGGCGAAAAGTGGTATTTTGGGGTGAATTATTGATAATATGGTGTTTGTTTTGCCTGATTTTTGCAGATTTATGCCTTGTGTTTAATGTCGGAAGTATATGTGAATTTCGAAAGCCGGCTTTTTACTTGTACATAATTGGTGCAATGTTAATATAAAGTTGGTTCGGTATGTGGTATGTTTATTATGGCGATTGATAGTTCTTTTTCTTTTAGTTTATTTTACCCTTATAAGCAGTTGCTATTTGAACGGTTGTTGTTTTTCATTATGTACTTTTTGTGCCGACAAAAAGTACCAAAAAACTCTGCGCATGGACGCTTTTTTAACGAAAAACATAGTTGATATTTTGGGGGCGTC
>CAZXIQ010000163.1:0-4536 GCA_964640785.1 uncultured Bacteroidaceae bacterium
TATTTATTGAACAAATGTGAAGATATTGTTCCAATGGGGCGAGTAGAACCTAAAAATGCAACTGCACCATGTTTGATTTTAATAAAGTTTCGCAATAAACAATTTGCCGGTTCTGCCACAGTTATATTTCCTGTGCGACATGCAATGCTAAATACTATTGGATATTTGTCATTTCTCAACGTATCTATATACGTATGATCAAATGGCTTGTTGCTTGCCCCCCAATCATATTGCCAACAACTTTCTCTCCCATGTCCTCGGTAATTAACAATACCGAATCCTTCATTTATATAAGACACTACCATTTCATTTGTTGCATTATCACCTCCTTTAGCAGAGTCTGCTCCATAAGCAGTTGTAAAAACAGGCATTTTGTCATAAAAAGTATTTTTAATTTCTTCGCTACATTTTTGATACTTTTCAGGAGCACTATCCTTATGTGCTACAAGTAAATTCTTTGTTATCCATGTATCTGCCAGTGTTAAGTTTTCGTAATTTATAGTTTTAGATATTATATTACATAATTCTATTGTATCATTTATACAAAATCTGCCAATTGCAATATCTGCAAAATGTTCAGAATTTATGCATACATACCAATAATCACTGTCTTTTGTTTTGCGGGTTCCTAATGGATAGTACCAACTTTTACATGGTATTTCCTTTTCATTCCCCACAAACAACACATACTCCACTCCTTTTTCGTACCACTCTTTTATGCAGGCCTTTATTGCCTCAGGGCGAGTACTTCCTATTTCCCCGCACGAAACGACTTTACAATTGTGTCCTTTAATCTTTTTCCACGCACAAAAACTTTTCAATTCATCGGTGCCTTTATACTTGTCGGCTGTTATTATCAGATAATCGTAAACGTTTGTAATAATGCTGTCTGCGGTGGGAATTGTATAAGAATTTATTAGTGCGTCATTGTAATTATCAACAACACCTTTGACGAGTTTTTTATTTTTTATGTACAGGTTGCCGTTCATTACTGCTGATAGCGTGAAATTCACCGTAACCACGCAACTTTTTAATATATCCATTTCATTTCTACTCGGATAGTATTTAATGGGAACAATCGAGAGAGTAACACCATACATACCACCGATACACGCCTTTTCACCTATAATATATTGCTTGGTTACGTATTCATTGCAATTATAAATGGAGTCGTTTATGATAAACTGAAATTCCGTAGTGTCACTCTCTTCGCGTAATTCTTGCGAGGGATATATTTTCCCCACCGGAACGGTTACCCATTCGGCGTTGCTTATGTTAACTGTGCATTCTTTGTTTGCAGGCAGGCCTATGAATTGAGTAAATGCTGGTAGTGAAGGCTCGCCAACATTATTAAAAGGCGCTTGCCAATCGGCTATATTTATTTGCTCATAAAAAGTATTATTTTCGTATATGGTGTCTTTGGTGTACCCATATATTCTCATGCTGAATTTATATTGTTCGGCATTTGAAACAATAACATCTATTGTCGGGTCTTGAACGACCATAGATGCGCTATCTGTCGTCACCCACGTTTGCGCTTGCAGGCTTACGACAATAATATTCAGTAATAATATTGTTATATATCTGCTGCTTTTCATGGTTCACTACTTTTTTTAAATGAATAATAGAAATGTTCTTTAAGCAGTGATAACCTTACTTTGTCAGTACCATTCTTTTTGTATCTACGACATTGCCATCGGCTATGAGAGAATAGAGATACATTCCGGCCGATAATTTATAACCCTCTATCTGCACCGATGATGCGCCACGCTCGGCTATTGCAATCTGTTCAAGCTGTGTGCCGTTCATGTCGTATATGCACAGCATTGCATTCTTCACACTTGCGGGAAGGGTGAAGGCGATGGTGGTTGCCTCGCTGAAGGGGTTGGGGGTGTTCTGCGAAAGGCTTGCAACAACTTCGGCTGCGATGTTGGTTGAGGACATGTCTGTTGTGCCTATGGGCTTTGCGGGGGAATATGCCACAACAGAACCGTTGCTACCGCCATTGCCCGATTCGAGCACTGCAACCTTTGCTTGTAATTCTTTTATTGATTGCAGAAGCAGGGGAATAAGGCCTGTATAGTCTATGGCAATAAGTGTGTCGTTGCATGTTTTTACAAGTGAGGGGAATTGTGCTTGCAGGCTTTTTACGTCCAATGAATAGAGTGTCCGGGTGCTGTCGGTAGCGGGGGTGTAAACTGTCGTAACAGAAGTTGCGCTGTCGGCAGCTATGCGCATAGTGGGCTTTACACTGTGGCGGACTGCCTCTATACGTGATATTTTGCTAAGCACCGAGCCTGTGGAGGTGCCGTTCACCGATGCTGTGGAAACACTCTCGTTTGCAAGATTGGTTGTTTCTTCCATTTCCGAGGGCAGAGGGGTGACAGTGTAGATTCCATTAGTGTTGTAAAGATTGCCGGTGATAAATACATTGCCGTCAAAATATCCGGCATATTGTCCGCTGATTGGATAAGGCAAGCCGGCTGTCGAACCGCATACGGCTGCTCCATTACCGCTGGCGTATGGTAAGTAACCATATAAGCCAAAGTTTTGCTCGCCCAAGATTGCTTTACCATAAACACCGAATGTGTAGCCGGGTGATATTTCGCCCATTGCGTTTTTTACTTCAGAGTATATACCGTAAGTGGATGTGGAACTTCTATAATTAGCGGTATTAAACACGTTCAACCCATACGAAGAACCGCTATAATTATTTTTTGTATTTTTTTATATACATTCCGTTAGTTTTTTCGGAATGCACAAATATGTCGTATGTATTGTCGCCAATTGAATTTATTGAAAGTGTGGATTTTACTATCGAATCGCCTGCTTTTACACCTATGTTTCCCAATGAATCAACTAATAATTGTGCTGATGCAGACAGTGTGCATGACACCATCATTGCAATGAAAAGAACCTGTTTTTTCATGATGGATAAACTTTAAGTTAAATGCTTGGTGCAAATGTAATTAATTTAATGACAAATGCAAGGGTTTTGCTTGCTTTTTTACCATTTATTGTTTATTTTATACACAAATGCAAGCCGAATAGGGTATTAAATAATAATTGAGACTGCTACTACTTTATAAATACCTTTTTCTTCACCACACGACCGCCAATGTTCAGCACAAGAATAGAACAAAAACAGTTTGTGCGGCAAAATATTACCTCTAAGTTTTAATATTAGAGAGTTATTTTTTATTTTTGCAAAGTTATAAGGATAATTTAGGGTTATTATGGCCGACGAAAAGAAATTTCCATTGTTAAAAAATATAAACTCTCCTGCCGACCTTAGGGCGCTTCCCGAGAGTGTGCTCCCGCAGGTGTGCGACGAACTGAGAGCTTTTATTATAGAATCACTTGCGAACAATCCGGGGCATTTTGCGTCGAGCCTCGGCACGGTGGAGCTGACTGTTGCGCTACACTACACTATGTCCACTCCCGATGATAAAATAGTGTGGGACGTGGGGCATCAGGCTTATGGTCACAAGATACTTACGGGGCGTCGCGACCGTTTCAATACTAATCGCAAATTTAAAGGCCTTAAGCCTTTTCCCTCACCCGAAGAGAGTGAGTATGACGCATTTATAGCCGGTCATGCATCGAATTCGATATCTGCGGCGTTGGGTCTTGCTGTTTCTGCACGCCTGAAAGGAAAGGACGGGGAGCGTACGGTGGCTGTAATAGGCGACGGTGCCATGAGCGGTGGTCTTGCATACGAAGGGCTTAACAATGCCTCGTCGAGCAATAATAACTTGCTCATCATCCTCAACGACAATAATATGTCCATCGACAAGAGTGTGGGTGGCATGAGCCAACTGCTTATATCCATGCACTCCTCGCGTCTGTACAACAGAATAAGGCATAAGGCGGCAATGTTTTTCACAAGAATAGGTTTGCTGAACAAAAAGCGGGCTGCAAGCCTTACAAGATTCAACAACGGACTTAAGGCAATGCTCTACCAACAGCAAAATATATTCGAGGGAATGTCGGTGCGTTACTTCGGCCCCATAGATGGGCACGATGTAATAGAACTTGTGCGCATGCTTAATATTGTTAAAGATATGAAAGGTCCCAAACTGTTGCACATACACACTGTTAAGGGCAAGGGTTACAAGCCTGCCGAAAATGATGCAACGTCGTGGCACCAACCGGGAATTTTCGATATTGAGACAGGCGAAAGAATTGTCTCCGAGAGCGGTGTTCCCCGTTTCCAAGATGTCTTTGGCGAAACTCTTGTCGAGCTTGCAAAGGACAATGCTGCCATTGTGGGTGTTACCCCTGCAATGCCCACCGGCTGTTCAATGAACTTGTTGATGAAAGAGATGCCCGAACGATTCTTCGATGTGGGAATTGCCGAGGGGCACGCCGTAACATTTTCGGCAGGCCTCGGAAAGGGTGGTGCAATGCCTTTCTGCAACATATACTCGTCGTTTATGCAGCGAGGATACGACAACCTGATACACGATGCTGCCTTGCAACGTGTGAACATGGTGCTGTGTCTCGACAGGGCTGGAATTGTGGGCGAGGATGGTC
>CAZXIQ010000164.1:0-4529 GCA_964640785.1 uncultured Bacteroidaceae bacterium
ATGCACGCAATCCCAACAACTCAAAATCCTCGTCAAGGGCTTTAAGCTCTTTCAATATTGCATCTACACGTTTGTCATCTACCATCGTTATAATTCCCGAGCACATCGAAGGCCATGCGTGTGAACCGTAGTGGGGGTCACCGGTCTTGCTGCCGCGTCCCTGCATCTGCTCTACATACGAGAATCCACGACAGTTGTTATGCTCCAACAAAGAAATTACTGCATCTTTGTGTGCTTGGTCAAATGCTATAAATATTCCTTTCATTTTCTTTCTTCTTTAAAAATTAACGCTTTTGTCCTTTGAGCATCTCAATCTCTTTATTCTCTTTCCAATAAGCATTGAGCTCGCGTTGCTCGCGTATGATTCTGCGTTTACGTATAACACCGTTAGCGCCGAACATACAATACATTACGGGTGTGTATATAAGTGTCATTATTGTAGAGATTGTAAGACCTCCGATAACCGACACACCAAGGGGACGCCACATCTCGGCACCAACGCCTTGACTGATAGCCATAGGCACCATACCCAGAATGGTTGTTAATGTTGTCATAAGCACAGGACGCAGACGGCTCTTACCGGCGCGGATTGATGCTTGAATAAGGCCAAGGCCACGCTCACGCAGCAACATTGTGTAGTCAATGAGCACAATACCGTTCTTTACTACAATACCGATAAGCATCACACCACCGAGGATTGACATTACGTTCATCGTTGTTCCTGTCATTGCAAGGGCGATGAGAATACCGCTCAATCCGAAGGGTACGCTGAACATGATGATGAAGGGGTATGTGAGTGACTCGAACTGTGCTGCCATCACTATGAATACAAGTATCAGAATGAGGATGGCAAGTGTTCCAAGGTCCTCGTTTGATTCCTGTTGGTCCTCGTAGGTACCTGCAATCTGCACGCTTAGTCCGGCCGGAATATCGAGCTTTTCAATAACTTTGTTTCCATATTCAACACCCTCACTCAAGGCAACACCGGCTTTGAGAACAGCATCGACTGTAACGATACGTTCACGGTCTTTACGCTCGATGGTAGGGGGTGTCTCACGCATAACAACGTTTCCAAGGTCTTTTACGCGAACACCTTTGCCATTATTTGTATACAGCACAATATTTTCAATGTCCTCGACCGATGTACGGCTGCCCGGTTCGTAACGTACCTTTACATCGTACTCGTCACCATCCTCGCGGAAATATGTGGCAAGTGAGCCGTTGTAACGGTTGCGCAAGTATGTGGCAGCAGTGCTCAGGTTGATGCCATGCATAGCAAGTTTCTCGCGGTCAAACTCTACTCGGTATTCAGGCTGATAGTCGCTGCGGCTGATATTTACCTGTGTAACGTTGCTCCACGCACGTAGTGAGTCGGCAAGAACGTTTGAAAGTTTGTCGGTAGCGTCCATGTCGTAGCCGTAAATCTCGAACGAGGCCATGCTCTGTCCGCCCATGCTGCTGGAACCACCACCCATGCTTACGACATATTTTGCAAGTTCGGGCATCTGTTTCAAGTCCATACGCATTTCGTCACAGATAGCATCGAGCTTTCTTTCGCGCTGGTCCGATGGTACAAGCGATATATTGAAACTGATGATGTGTGTACCGTTTTCTTGAATAGATGCAAATGCATTGTCTTCGTCGGCCTGACCTACGCGGAAGTTACAAGCGTTGATATCCTCGCCGTAGCGTTCCATCCACTTGTTGGCAAGCCCCAAAGCTACATCTTTCGAAATTTCCACACGTGTACCGATGGGCATCTCTATGGTTATACCTATACGACCGTTGTCGTTGGCAGGGAAAAACTCGCTCTTAATAAGCGGGAAACAGAATAAACTTGCACCGAAAAATGCGAAACAGGCTATAATAACTGTTTTACGGTGACGTACAGCCCAGTCTATTTTATTGGCGTACCATACGTCAAGGGCATCCAACCAACGTTGTATGGGGGTATAGAACTTTATAAAAAGCTTGCTCTGTTTCTTCTGCAAACGCAGCATCTGTGCGCAGAGCATGGGAATGATTGTCAATGCTCCCACTGTTGATACGGTCATGATGATACACATCATCCAGCCAAGCTGTTTGAAGAGTACTCCCGACATACCTGTTACCATTGTCAAGGGGAAGAACACTGCCAACATTGTCAGGGTAGAGGCGATAACCGAAATTGCAACCTCGTTTGTTCCGTGTATGGCTGCGTGTTTGGGGCTTGCGCCACGCTCAATGTGTGTGGTTACGTTCTCAAGTACCACAATAGAGTCGTCCACAACGCTACCGATGGCTATACTGAGACACGAGAGTGAAATGATGTTCAGCGAACCGTCTGTTGCAAACAGGTAGATGAACGATGCGATGAGTGAGAAGGGGATTGTTATTGCAATAATAACTGTTGCTCTCCAGCGACCGAGGAATGCAAATACCACTACAACAACGAATATCAAGGCATACATGATGGTCTCGGCGAGCGAATTTACTGTCTGCAAAATGTTGTCCGAGGTATTTACAATTATACCAAGCTGAACGTCCGAAGGAAGGCTCTTTTGCAATTTGGGCAGAGCTGCCATTACTTTATTGGAAATTTCCACAGAGTTTGCACCGCTCTGTTTCTGAACGATAATCATCGCTCCCTCTTTTCCGTTGTTGAAGGCCTGTTGCGAACGCTCCTGAAGACCATCGACGATGCGTGCAACGTCGCGCAAGTATACGTTTGCTCCGTTGTGCGAGCCTACAACAAGGTTCAGCATTTCTTGGGGGTTGTTGAACTCTCCCTCGACGCGCAACGAGTATGTGTTGCTACCAATGTCCATGTTACCGCCGGGGATGTTTCTGTTTTCTGCTGCAATAATGCCGCTTATTGTTTCCACCGGAATATTGTATGCCTCCATCTTCACGGGGTCCATGTAGACGTTAATTTCGCGTTGGGGGGCACCGGCGATGGACACTGTACCTACTCCGTCTATACGTGCAAGGGGGTTTACAACATTGTCGTCAAGTATCTTGTACAGAGCATTCTGACTCTCTTCGGCAGTCACCGAGAGCATCAAGATGGGAATCATGTCTGTTGAGAATTTGAAGATAATGGGTGTGTTTGCATCGTCGGGGAGTGACGAGCTTACCATGTCCAGCTTATCGCGAACGTCGTTTGTCAATACGTCAATGTCGTATCCGTACTCAAATTCGAGTGTGATTACCGATATATTTTCGCTTGACTTTGAGGTTATATGTTTAAGGTGCTCCACCGAGTTTAGTGTGTTCTCGAGCGGACGTGTCACGTTGTTCTCAATATCCGAGGCACTTGCGCCACTGTAACTGGTAATTACCATTATTGAGTTTGTCTCAATGTCCGGATAGAGATCGACGGGAAGTTTTGTTAATGAGAAGAGACCGAGAATCACAATGGCCACAAAGCATAGTGCGGTCATAATCGGTCTTCTTACTGCTCCTTCGTATAAACTCATATTATTTGTTTTTTAGTGTGTTTTATAATTGAATATTAACATACAAAAGCCTGTGACGGGTTATTTTATAACCTCAACTTCTACGTTGTTTGCAAGCTTGTTTTGTCCGGCAATTACTACTTGTGAACCGGGCTCTACTCCTTCTATAATCTCGTATTTGTTGTCCATGCGGCGTCCCAATGTTACCTTGTTGTACGATACTTTGCCGTTTTTGTATACATAAACGTAGTGGTCGCCACTGCCAAGCTGTTTGATGACTGCTTGGTCGGGAACAACAACGTGGCTTTTTGTTCCGAAGTTTACTGTTGCGTGACCATACATTCCGGGACGTACGCGACGGTCTTTGTTCGCAATGTTAAGCTCAACGGGGAATGTGTGTGTTGCTGCATCTATTGTGGGGTATACGATGTTTACATTTGCTGCAAACTCTTCCTCGCCGTATGCTTCGAATTTAACAGAAACTTCTGTCTTCTTTGTTATTTTTGCATAGTAGGGCTCGCTGACGTTGATGTTCATCTTTACGGGTGCTATCTGCTCTACAACAAGTATGGGTGCTGAGCCGCTCATGTCGCCATTGTCGTAGTTGCGTGCTGTGACAATGCCGTTGATGGGGCTGCGCATAACTGTATTTTCGAGTTTGTTGTTATATGCTTTCATGTTTACATCGAGAGCGGTTTTTACATTGTCAAGCTCGGCTTTCGATGCGCCTCCGACTTTGTAAAGCTCACTTACGCGGTTGAACTCTATCTTTTGGTTTTCTATCTGAAGTGCCAATTGTTCGAGACCGCTTGCATCGAGCTGAACAAGCTTCTGACCTTTTGAGACATTGTCGCCAACTTCTACGAAGATTTTCTCTATGCGCAAGGGTGAACTGGGGGCAATATTGTTCTTGACCTCTGCTTCGACGGTTGTTGTAAATTCTGCCAATTGTTCAACCTCTTCTACCGAGGATGTTGCTATTTTTACTTTCGGTTTTTCATCCTGTACGGCTGTTGCTGTCGTGTTGTTGTCTGAACTGCTGCATGCTGTGAGAAGTGCAAAAGCAGCCATTGTGATGATTGTCAGATGTTT
>CAZXIQ010000165.1:0-4527 GCA_964640785.1 uncultured Bacteroidaceae bacterium
GGTGCAACATTCCCACTTCCATTCTACAATGTGGTTTTTGAAAAGTTTGCCGAGTTTAATGGCGACGCCGTAGCATAAGGAGGTATCGGCTCGGGTGGTGGCGTACGCAACCTGCGTGACAAGATTGTAGATTTTGCAGGTAGCGATGCTTTTCTTTCAGATAAGGAAATGTCAGAAATGGCTCCGGTTGTACATATTCCTACTTGTATGGGCGCTGTGGTTGTCGCCTATAACCTTGAGGGTGTTAATGAATTGAAACTCACAGGTGAACTTGTTGCCGATATTTTTGCCGGCGAAGTGAAGATGTGGAACGATGCACGCTTGACAGAATTGAACCCCGATGTAAAACTTCCGGCAGAACCAATTATCCCGGTCTATCGTTCAGATGGTTCAGGTACGACATTCGTATTTACCGACTACCTCACAAAGGTAAGTCCAATGTGGGCGTCAAAGTACGGTGCGGGAAAGTCGGTAAATTTCCCTTCAGGACAGGCAGCAAAGGGCAATCCGGGCGTTGCGGGAGTAATCAAGCAGACCAAAAACAGTATTGGCTATGTAGGTTCCGAGTATGCCTTTGCTCAGAAAATACCCTATGCACAAGTGCAAAATAAAAGAGGCGAATTTGTATTACCCTCATCAGCTACAATCTCGGCGGCCGCATCGGGAGAGATTCCTGCCGACACTCGTACATCTATTACCAATGCCGATGCCGCGGGTGCATATCCAATCTCAACCTTTACTTGGATTATCATCTATAAGGAGCAAAACTATTCTGATCGCAGTCGTGAACAGGCCGAGGCAACACTCGATTTATTGAAATACATTCTTTCCGACGAGGCACAAAGCATAACATCAGAGGTACATTATGCTCCGTTACCCGCTAAAGCAAAGAGCCGTAGCATGACAAATTTAAAAGCTGTTACTTACGACGGCGTTGCAATATTACAATAGTGACACATTTCTATGAACGATAAACTATATAAAGTCCTGTTGTTCGTGGCAGCATCAGTAATGCCGTTAGTGTGCGGGGGCGTTGTATACGCCCTCGTCACCGACGCATACGAGGCTTTCGAACATTTCGGTTTTTTTCAATTTCTCACATCTAAAGAGTGGAGTTACACTGAAGGAGCCGAACAATATGGAGCGTTACCATTTATTACGGGAACGCTTATGACTACAATGTTGGCTCTGATTTTTTGCATCCCTTTTTCATTACCTGTCGCACTTTTTGTGGGTGAATACTTCAAGGGCACACGCATCGCAACAGTATTAAGCACCGTAACCGACCTTCTAGCCGGTATTCCATCTATCATCTATGGCCTATGGGGGTTCTACACACTGCGTCCGCTGATTATGGCTCTAAATATCTCGCCACAAGGCTCTGGAATATTAACCGCCTCTCTTGTATTGGCAATTATGATTGTACCATACGCCGCATCACTCAGTGCAGAGTTTATCAAAATGGTTCCCAATGACCTGAAAGAGGGGGCTTATAGTCTTGGAGCAACCCGAGCCGAGGTTATTCGCTATGTAGTATTCCCCGTTGCCGGTTCGGGAATATTCTCTTCATATATATTGGCTATTGGTCGTGCATTGGGTGAAACAATGACCGTTACGATGCTTATCGGCAACACCAACGACATCCCCGCCTTAATCACAGCGACAGGAAACTCAATGGCATCCATTATCGCCAACCAGTTTGGCGAAGCCTCTGACCTGCGTTTCTCATCGTTGATAGCGATTGGTCTTGTATTGTTTCTGATTACAGCAATAATAAATATGGTAGGTAAAATGATGATTAAACGCGCAAGAGTATCTTAATTATGACTACAATGAAAATAAAGAATCGTTTGGCTAATGACAAAGCGATGCTCGCAGTTGTTTGTATATTTGCAACGCTCACGGCAGTGCCTCTTTTTGCCATTTTGGGCGAAGTGTTACTTCGTGGTTACGACCAACTTTCGTGGTCGTTCTTTACCGAGCCTACACCTACCGCATATAAAGCAATGAAAGCTATTGAGGCTGGTGAGACTATCCCCGGCGGCATTGCAAATGGTATTATAGGAACAATGATCATGCTTGGAATGGCAGCAGTCGTTGCTGTCCCAACCGGAATTTTATGTGGTGCGTTTTTAGCGGAAAACCCCAAGAAACGTTATGCTCAAATTATAAGTTACCTAACTGACCTGTTGCAAGGTACACCCTCAGTGATTATAGGTATTGTAACCTATATATGGATTGTTGTTCCAATGAAAGGCTATTCGGCATTTGCCGGTAGCGTTGCACTGTTTATTATGATGCTCCCTCTTATTATCCGTTCAACGGAAGAGACTTTAAAAATTCTCCCTGCGTCGCTCAAAGAGGCAGGCCTTGCACTCGGTGGCAATCGTGCCCGCGTAATGCTTAAAGTGCAACTCCCTGCGGCATTTGGAGGAATTTTCACAGGAGTACTGCTCGCCATTTCGCGAGTGATTGGAGAAACAGCTCCGCTGATGTTTACCGCACTCGGCTGTTCGTTCATTCGTTTTGCGATTGACAAACCCATTTCGGCAGTGCCGTTACTTATATGGGAATTTTTCAATGACCCTAACCTTCAAGAACTTATCTGGGGCGCGTCGCTTTTCCTTTTATTATTTGTTCTTACATTGAATCTTTTATCAAAATATCTTGCAAAAAAATGGAATCAGTAACACCTATACTTGAATTCAATAAGACTTGTGTATCTTATACCAAACAGACGATGGCAGTAAAAGATGTATCGGCAGCCATTGAGCGAAACAGCATCACTGCTATTATGGGACCATCGGGGTGCGGTAAATCAACACTGCTGCGTGCAGTAAACCTTATGCACAACCTCTATCCCAATATCCGGGTGGATGGCAAAATATTGTTGAACGGAGAGGATATTCTATCTATGGAACCTATTGATGTGCGCCGTCGAGTGGGCATGGTATTTCAGCGGCCTACACCGTTCCCCACGATGAGTATTTATGACAATGTCCTTTCGGGATATGCACTCAACGGCATTCGTCTCTCAAAGAGCGAGAAAGAAACAACCGTAGAACGTTGCTTAAAGAGTGTCGCCTTGTGGGACGAGGTTAAGGATGTATTAAACAAGAAAGGTACATTTCTTTCGGGTGGTCAGCAACAACGATTATGTATCGCCCGCGCATTAGCAATGAAACCCGATGTGCTGCTGATGGATGAGCCAACATCGGCACTCGACCCCATCGCCACAAAGCATATTGAGGAATTGTTATTAGAACTTCAAAAAGAAGTCACCATCCTGATTGTTACACATAATATGGGACAAGCAATGCGAATCTCGTCACGTTCAATGTTTATGTACCTCGGTGAATTAGTCGAATATGGCGACACTGCCACATTATTTACTAATCCTTCGGATGAACGTACAAAAGCCTACTTAACAGGTAAAATGGGCTGATGAATTTCGAGTAAACAACAATATTGAACTTTAGAAACTGTTTAATTTATTTCATTGTTTCACTATATAAAAAGTTTAGGGAACGAAAATTTCGTTCCCTAAACTTTTTATATAGAATTTACACTATTCTATTATGCCAACCATTTTACAAATGCAAAATCCTGACGGTGAGGAAGTTCCTCGTGTTTAGGATAGATACGGTAGCAAACTTTGAATGCACCGGCATTGTTCAATGAGTAGTCAATGTTGAATGTAAAGAGATTACCCTCTTGTTTAACCATTGCAAAAGGCTCAACCGAATAGATAACATCGTTACCGTTGTTGTCTGTTGTAAGAGTTACAAGCTCAACACCTACTGCATCGTTAAGACCCTTCTCGTCGATAACCATAGAAATTGAATAGCTCTTACCTACTTCCATATTACCGTTTACAACATTTTCGTCTTTCTCAATAGAAACAACCTCAATATCGTTCCATTTAGCGGCAACCTCTTCTTTCCATTTAGCAAGAGTACGTGCAGCTTTTGCGTCATTCTCCATCAAGTGATGGTAACGTTTAGCCTGTTTGTTGTAGAACTTGCTATAATAATCGTCAAGCTGACGTTTCATTGTAAAGTGAGGTGCAACCTGTGCTATTGAGTTCTTGATATATTTAACCCACTCGTCAGAGTACTCCTTGCCGCCTCTGTTGTCGTGATAGAGGGGAAGAATCTCATTCTCGAGTAGTGCATATATTGTCGCAGCATCAAGCTGGTCTTGGTACTCCTGATTCTGGTAAGTACGCTGCTCTTTAAGAGCCCATCCTGCGCCGGGTTTGTAACCCTCAACCCACCAACCGTCAAGAACCGAAAGGTTAAGTACACCATTCATAAGAGCTTTTTCGCCCGATGTACCCGACGCCTCCATAGGACGTGTAGGAGTATTCATCCAGATATCTACACCTGAAACGAGCATCTTCGCAAGGTCCATGTCGTAGTTCTCGAGGAAGATGATTTTTCCAAGGAACTGAGGCATTTTAGAAATTTCCATAATGCGCTTAATCAATCCCTGACCTGCACCATCGTGGGGGTGAGCCTTACCTGT
>CAZXIQ010000166.1:0-4521 GCA_964640785.1 uncultured Bacteroidaceae bacterium
TCTTGATTTTTATTATAACGGGCATAAAAATCGGAATTTTTATGTAAGTTTGCATCCGAATTTAGAATAACAGGTATGCAGGAAATTAGAAATATTGCCATTATTGCACACGTTGATCATGGTAAGACTACCTTGGTCGATAAAATGATGCTCGCGGGTAATTTGTTGAAAGAGCAGGATAATGATGCTCTTACACTTGACAACAACGACCTTGAACGTGAGCGCGGAATAACTATTCTTTCGAAAAATGTCTCTATCGAGTATAAAAATACAAAAATAAATATAATCGACACTCCGGGACACTCCGACTTTGGCGGGGAAGTTGAACGTGTGTTGAATATGGCTGACGGTTGCTTGCTGTTGGTCGATGCTTTCGAGGGGCCGATGCCCCAGACACGCTTTGTGTTGCAGAAGGCGCTGGAAATAGGTCTCAAGCCTATTGTTGTTGTAAACAAGGTCGATAAGCCCAACTGCCGTCCCGACGAGGTACACGAAATGGTTTTTGACCTGATGTTCTCTCTGGATGCCAGCGAGGAACAGCTCGATTTTCCTGTAATCTTCGGCTCGGCAAAGAATAATTGGATGAGCAATGATTGGCGTAACCAGACAGATAGCCTTGTTCCTTTGCTCGATGCAATAATAGAGCATATTCCTGCTCCCGAAAAAATAGAGGGTACACCGCAGATGCTTATAACCTCGCTCGACTATTCGCCTTATACAGGTCGCATAGCCATAGGCCGCGTACACCGTGGCGAACTTGTCGAGGGTAGCAATATGACACTTGTAAACCGTAATGGCGCTCAGTCGAAAGTAAAGATAAAAGAGCTGCACACATTCGAGGGTCTCGGTCGCCGACGTACACAGGTTGTGGGCTGTGGCGATATTTGTGCCATAGTAGGTCTGGAGCAGTTTGAGATTGGTGACACTATCTGCGATTTTGAAAATCCCGAGCCGTTGCCTCCCATCAGCATTGACGAGCCTACAATGAGCATGCTTTTTACCATCAACGACTCTCCGTTTTTTGGCAAAGAGGGTAAATTCGTAACCTCGCGCCACATACAAGAGCGTCTCGACAAAGAGCTTGACAAAAACCTTGCGCTACGCGTCAGTAAGTCACCCGAAGAGGATAGCTGGACAGTGTATGGACGCGGAGTGTTGCACCTTTCGGTGCTTATAGAGACCATGCGTCGCGAGGGCTACGAACTTCAGGTGGGTCAGCCTCAGGTTATTTACAAAGAGATAAACGGTGAGCGTTGCGAGCCTATCGAGGAACTTACTATAAACGTTCCGAGCGACTATTCGAGCAAGATGATAGACATGATAACCCGTCGCAAGGGCGAAATGATGTCTATGGAGGCTCAGGGCGACCGTGTGAACATAGAGTTCAGCATTCCTTCGCGCGGAATAATAGGCTTGCGCACAAATATCCTTACAGCATCGGCCGGCGAGGCTATCATGGCCCATAGATTCAAAGAGTATCAACCATATAAAGGTGACATTGAACGTCGCGTGAACGGCTCGATGGTGGCTATGGAAAGTGGTACGGCATTTGCCTATGCAATAGATAAGTTGCAGGAGCGCGGACGTTTCTTCATAAACCCTCAGGACGAGGTATACGCCGGTCAGGTAGTGGGCGAACATGTTCACGACAACGACCTTGTGATAAATGTCACAAAAAGCAAGAAACTTACCAATATGCGTGCGAGTGGTTCGGACGACAAGGTGCGCATAGTGCCTCCGGTTGTATTCTCGCTCGAAGAGGCTCTCGAATACATCAAAGAGGACGAATATGTAGAGGTTACTCCCAAGTCTATGCGCATGCGCAAGATAATCCTCGACGAAATTGAACGTAAAAGAGCAAACAAAGTATGAGACACATTGCAATAATAGCATCCATTTTGCTTGTGCTGCTCGCCTCGTGCAACGACGGCAAATATTACAGCATCAGCGGTACGGGCGTTGCATCCGGCGATACGTTGTATCTGTATGGTCTCGACCGTCGCTATGAATATATGGATACTATTCTTGCCGACGATGATGGAGGTTTCGAATACGAGATTTACACCGATACGGTGTTTCCTTTGTCGTTGTTGATGCCCACAGGCGACGCGCTTGTGCTGTATGCCGAGCCTGCTGTCAAGGCAGTCGTTGCGCCCGATAGTGCGCGGCAGGGCAAATGGAATATAAAGGGTGGAAATTTGCAGCACATATATGATAGTATGTCTGCACGTATAGAAGGCCTTACTCCCACCCGTCGTTTCGAAGAGATTGACAGTTTCGTTCGTCGCGACCCTATGAACGAGGTAAGCATAATGCTGTGGCGGCGTTATATGATAGAGTCTCCCACACCCAACATACGCAACATACGCGATATTTCCAATATTTTTGGCGGAAGATTGAATGATAATGATTATGTTATAGATTTTCAGGAATTTGTTGCTCGGAAACGTGCGCTTACAACCATCATGTATACGTCGGTGCCGGTTTTTAATTTTGTTGCTATTGACGACACTACGCGAATAGCAAATTCGCGATATAAAGATAAATTCCTTGTGCTTAATTTTTGGGCATCATGGGATTCTCTGTCTTGTGAACGTGTAAAACAAATGAGCCTTTTGAGCAAACGTTACACTACCGATAAGTTGATGATGCTCAACGTGTCATTGGACCACGACACAGCGCAATGGCGTCAAAAAGTTCTTGCCGACACTATTCTTGGCGATAATGTGTGCGACCTTGAAATGTGGAATAACATTCTTGTGAAAAGATATGATGTGGGCAGTCTGCCCTATTCTGTGCTTGTGAATCCGCAACTGCTTAATATAAGCTATAATACGACGCCCGAAAAGCTCGACCATTCGTTGGATTCCATCATTGGCGTATATGAAAAGAACAAAGAAAAGAACGAAAAACGTCGTAATAAGAAAAAATAGTCTTTCGGAATGTTAGTGAAAGTGTATGCGGCAGCATTGCAGGGGATAAATGCCATACAGGTTACCATAGAGGTGAACGCACTTCGCGGTATCCGCTTTTTTCTTGTGGGGTTACCCGACAATGCCGTGAAAGAGAGTCACGAACGTATAAGGTCGGCACTCGAATTCAACGGGCTGAAGTTTCCAAGCAAACAGATTGTCGTGAACATGGCTCCCGCCGACATACGCAAAGAGGGGTCGGCCTACGACCTGCCCATTGCCATCGGTATATTGGCGGCTGACGGTGTTGTTTCGGCCGAGCGTCTCGATAAATATATGATAATGGGTGAGCTTGGGCTCGACGGCGGGCTTGTCCCCATAAAAGGAGCCTTGCCCATAGCTCTGAAAGCGGCCGAGTGTGGCTACGATGGCATAATTCTCCCGGCCGCAAATGCAGCCGAGGCGGCAGTTGTCGGGGATGTAAAAGTTTATGCCGCCGAGAATCTGATGCAGGTGATACGTTTCCTCAATGGCGAGGAAAGTATGGCCTCCTATACTATGGACGTTGAGCGCGAGTTCTATTCGCAACAGAGCAATTTTGAGTTTGACTTTTCCGAGGTGCGCGGACAAGAGAGTGTGAAACGTGCTTTCGAAGTTGCCGCAGCTGGCGGACACAATCTCATAATGATAGGTCCTCCGGGCAGTGGTAAGTCTATGATGGCCAAACGGTTGCCGTCGATACTGCCACCGTTGACGCTGCAAGAGAGCCTCGAAACGACCAAAATACACTCCATCAGCGGTTATCTGACAGGCGGCGCATCGCTTATAACACAACGTCCGTTCCGTAGCCCACACCACACAATTTCGTCGGTGGCGCTTGTCGGTGGCGGCACAAATCCCAAGCCCGGTGAAATTTCACTTGCTCACAATGGTGTACTTTTTCTTGATGAACTGCCCGAATTTAACAGAAGTGTACTCGAGGTTATGCGCCAGCCGTTGGAAGATAGAAAAATATCAGTTGCGCGTGCCAACTACAAGGTTGAGTATCCTGCCGGTGTGATGTTCGTGGCCTCCATGAATCCCTGCCCATGCGGATATTACAACCATCCTACAAAGCCCTGTGTCTGCAACACCGGGCAGGTACAACGATATTTAAATAAAATAAGCGGTCCGTTGCTCGACCGTATAGACCTTCAGATAGAGATTGTCCCCGTGCCGTTCGAGAAAATTTCCGACGCACGCGAGGGTGAGCCAAGCGCAGTTATACGCGAACGTGTGATTGCTGCACGCAAACTGCAAGAGGAGCGTTTCAGGAACGAAGAGGGTATATATTGCAATGCTCAGATGACACCCAAACTCCTGTCGCGTTACGCCGAAATAGATGACACTTGCCGTTCGATGTTGCGAACAGCCATGAATCGTTTCAACCTATCGGCGCGAGCCTATGACCGAATACTGAAAGTGGCACGCACCATAGCCGACCTTGAGGCAAGTGAACATATACAGTCGCACCACATTGCCGAGGCAATAGGGTACCGCAACCTCGACCGCGAGAATTGGGGAACGTAAATATGTCAAGTTATAATATTTAAACACACGCAAGAAATAT
>CAZXIQ010000167.1:0-4480 GCA_964640785.1 uncultured Bacteroidaceae bacterium
TATGCGTGGCACAAAACGTGGCGATGCTAATAGCGACAGCATTGTCAGCATGTCCGATGTTGTAACAACCGTTAAACACATTCTCGAAGAGAATCAGCACACATTCGACTTCGATGCTGCTGATGTTAATTACGATAAACAGATAACCATAAGCGATGTTACAGGTATTGTTAATATTGTTCTTAACCCCGACGATTATATAGTTAAATACATAAAGAGAAAGAATAAAACAGAACATCTAAAGGTTAATGACATTATTGACAACAACGATAGTATCAGCGTTCCATTGGAATTGTTCAATGACAATGATTATACGGCATTCCAAATGGATGTAGACATTCCCGAAAATATGAGAATTATTTCTGCATCGTTAGGTGAACGTGCGACAAAGAGCCATGCTATTACATGGGAACAATTGGCCGACGGTAAGGTGCGCCTAATTGCATACTCGACTGAAAATGCAGCATTCGATGGAAATGCCGGCAACATATTGAATCTGAATATGATTTCCGAAAAGAATGCAGCCGGAAAATTGTCGATAAGTAATATCCGCTTTACATCGCCCGATGGCAACGAGACACTATTTGAAGATTATTGTTCTTTGCTTGACATTAACGGCGTTACAAATATCAACCGAATGGATGAAGAGAATGTAAAAGTCTACACTGTGAATGGTGTACTTACCATAGAGAGCAACAAAAATATGCAAGTTGCAGTTTACTCCATAAATGGCAGTTTGGTTAAAATGCTCACTTTGTCAAAGGGAAAAAACATTTGTAATACTATCCCTGCCGGTACATATATTGTGGCAGGTGTAACAGTTGCAGTTAATCCGCAAGCAGAATAAATACACTCTATTCAATAAATTTCCAAGAGGTATTTACCTCTTGGAAATTTATATCTCTATCACAAATTAACAAATTCAGTTGCAGCACCTCAAACAAGAACAGCCAAATAATAATCAACAATATAGCACAACGCGCCAAAAGGCGATCGAAACAAAATCCACCTTATGATACACAATTGATTAATAATTTCATATAGCCTATTTAATTCATCAAGAAACGCATAACTGCTCCCATAAGCTCGGCGCGATAATTCTCTTGTAAAATCGTTTCAAACGGGAAACTCGTCGCAAGCACACGATAATTATCGGCAAAAGCAATACCCGCACTCTCGCGACACTTATCAAAAACAAAAGCTACAAAAGAGCTACCCACCGGAGCCAAAATATCGGGACGTGTGACAGCGTAACATTTTTCACTGATAC
This sequence comes from uncultured Bacteroidaceae bacterium, assembly GCA_964640785.1. GTDB lineage: Bacteria > Bacteroidota > Bacteroidia > Bacteroidales > Bacteroidaceae > HGM04593. The sequence goes on from CAZXIQ010000167.1 coordinate 1,271, forward strand.
CACGATTAACATCAAACGTCAGATTAGAACCGAAAATGCTCTTCTCGGACATATCTGCAACACAACCGCCATAATCCAGTTTCAATGTATTGCGTATGAAGGCACGGTCGCTGTCACTGTGGGTCATGTCGCTTGCTATGTGCGCACCACTCACGAAGATGCGTCCCCCGGCCTCGCAATAAGAGGTAATTTTATTCTGTAATTCGACAGGGAAAGTTTTGTAGGCACGATTATAACCAAGCACCGAGCCTTTGCCACCCTGTTTCTCGCAACCTAAGATTAGGTCTACCGCATCGTATTTGCCCAGCTGAACATAATCGTTCATCACAGCCTCGCTCGAACAAGAGACATATGAATATTCATTTGCAACAAGAGCCTTACCATGAATATAAGGATAATTAAATGTATTTCCCGCAAAAAGCACCCCCTCAAGTTCGCACCCGCTGAGCCCAAGACCATCCTCGAAGCCTGTATTTACACGCTCAAAGTCAAGCTGACGGCCGCAATACTCGGGAGTGTGCATGTAGGGCACACCCGGGTCGGCGTCCATGTCAAAGCCGGCAAGAGAACTGCTGTTTACAACAGCCGGGCCACTGAGACGATGAAAGCCGTTTACCACAACCACCCTGCCCTTTTCGACCTTTGAAATGCAAGCAGACAACTCTTCCGAGGGAAAACTCTCGCCACCCTCGTTCAAAGCCGACACCTTGAAACTATACTGCACATCGGGTAACACCGGCAACACAATAGTGTTATTCTCGACGACCCTGCCATTATCATACTCATTATCATTTACTTTCGTGTAAAGAATATATTTCTTTGCAACAGCAGTCGGTTCAAGAGCATCCTCTGTCGGCAACCACGCAAGACGCAAAGTATTTGCCTCCTCGCCAAAATCTATCGAGAAATCCCTTATCGGCAGAGGCTGAACAACATAGTCGCAGCCATGCACGTAAGAGAGGTGCTTAAGCATAGCTTTATAAACGGCGCGAGCCATCACAAACTTAAAATTAGGGTCGTGACCATACGCCATGTCTATAAAATTCTGATGCGAGAGAGACTCAAAAATCATTGATGGAACGTAAGGAATGCGCGACTCGCTGTAACTCTTGTCAAGAATACCGCGACACGACCATCTGAAACCATACGTCTCGCTAATGTCGCGCTGTACACTGTTAAGTACATAACTGATAAAATCGCGAGAAATATATCGCGAGACACCCGTTGGCAGACAACCATTTTCGTGGTCGGTGGTAACAACGCCCAAAGAGCCTATAAGTTCATCCTCTTCGGAAATTCCCGCGTCGGAGTGAAAGCCGAAAGTCATTTCTATTGGTACGCGCAACCCCGCAGAGTCGGGACAATATACAGAACCACCGACAAGATGATTAACAGCATATGAACGGCTGTTAATATCGTCATTGTAATCACGTTCGCCCTCACTGGGAGAGTATATTTTATAAGGAAAACCACTATATTGCAACGAATATCTTGCACCCTCCAAATAACGTGGCAGGCCGCTCACTTTAAGACTGTCGCCACGAGCAACGACCCCCATACCTCCACCGAAACGCACAGCATCGGCCGTCACAACACCGCCATAGGCACTTTCGTTGGAGAGCAACACCGACTGATTCTCGTGAATACCTTTTTTAAAGTAAAAAGAGCCAAGATAGACCCATGTTCCGCCACCCATCTGCTGATTGACATGAAATTTTGTAACTCCACCACTGTGCAGAACACTGTAACGCGCATCGGGTACACTACCCTCTAACGTCTGATAAGAGACATACACGCCATACTCGCCATCTTCGGGAATATCGGGTAACCATTTTGCCAACGCCGTAGCACCCTTCTCGTCCGACACACAAGCTACCACACGCGCAGTACCCTCGCAGAAAGGATTCTCGCCATCTACGTAAAATGTGTCGCGTGGTGCAAAGCCCGCGCACGCCGTGACACCCCAAGCAGCGTCACCCTCGTGCTCTTCGACATATTGCGAACCGCCCGAGGTTGCATCATTATCGACAACCACAGAATGTCGCTGCCAACTTCTTTCGCGCGGAGTATAAATCAACGCCCCGGCATTTTCGAGCATGGGCATCAGGAAAGGAACCACTATCGATTGCGTGAAAAGGTCCTCTGTGGTGCAGAAAAGCGACGGACGTTGCCATTGCCATAAATTTTTATCGGGCGAATATACACGTCCGTGGCTCTGCCACAAAGCAATGTGTCTGCCATCGAGCCCGGCAGATATTTCGTAAGGTCGTGAAACGTTGCGCACCCACGCATGACCTGCATAATCGCGCGCCCCCCACAGCCGGGAATCATCCACCGACTTTTTCTTTCTATATATATTAGGTATAAGATGCTCTATGCGACGACGGTTGGCAATAATCTCAATATTATACTTTTTATAAGCAGAGGGAAGAGCCTCTTTAAGCCCTTTATATAAGGTCTCTACCAATTCCGGAGTAAAAACCTGAGAGCCGAAATTCTTATTCGTATATATTGTTATTTTTTTTCTTCCGACAACAATATTGCCACGTTTGCGCTCGAGCCCGCAATTTTTCAAACGAAAATTCTCGGGTTCATAATTCGCAAAATATTCCTGTATTGCACGTACAACCTGTTTGTCACCGCCACGAGCCGTAGCCGCAGAGACAACAAACAAGCAGACGGCTATCAACAAAAGCCACCTTAACCTCATCGAACAAAATAAAAACTATTAACCTTTCTGAATTTCGGCAACAATGGCTTTAGCGTCCTTATCGAAAGACTCGCACAAAGCATTAAAATAGGCAGACGCCTTCATTCCCGGCTGTTTATGGCTGACACGTGCCACATAATCATTGTTAAGAACAAGTATTTTCTCGAACAACTCATTCCACTCGGCAGCGTCCCTGTCCGAATTAAGAGCCACATAAACAGCCTGTGACAAAAGTTCGCTTGAAATATACCCTATAACTTTCTTTAAATTTTTTCTGCTTGCCATAATAAATAATTGTTTTTAAAATTGAAAATATAGTCGTAAAGATAGCCAATAACATTTAAAACCGCAAGAAACGGACAAAAAAACAACAAATAAAAAGAAAAAGAGAATAAAAAACAGCAAAGTGCTTTTACAATTCATAAAAAAAAACGAAATTTGCCAATATTTTGAACCAAATTGTAATAAATATGAAAATAAGCGCATTGCAACAAGCCAGG
>CAZXIQ010000168.1:0-4464 GCA_964640785.1 uncultured Bacteroidaceae bacterium
TCTATATAAAGGCATAATCATGCGCAAAATTAATTTTGGATTACAAATTTCTAAGTGACTTTAAATATATAAATTTGCAAAAATCTTCACCATAAACAATGACACAAAAAGAAGGGTTGCGCACCATATTAGCACAAAAAATGTCGAAAGAGGAGATAATGGAATTATCACAAACTATAAACTACAATAGTTGGGAATCTATATTTTCTTTTATTTCCGAAGAGGATAAAGAGCTTTCGGCAAACGCAGCACATACACTTTTAAAAGCTAAAGGAAAAATAGAAATATGGCTTGCAGGAAAAACAACCTCCATCATTGAGATAATAAAAACCACTTGCAATTTAAAGACCAAACGTCTGCTTTTGTCTATATTGGAAAAACAGAAAATTGATAATATTAATATTGACACAACATTTTTGGACTATTGCATAAATAACATAGTGTCATTAGGAACTCCCTTGGCCATAAAAGTTTTGTGTATAAAGCTCGCATACAAACAAAGTACTGCATACCCCGAACTATTATATGAACTTAAAAACTTGTTGGAAATAATGGATGACAATATGCTGAATCCGTCACTTTTATGTGCAAAGAAAAATACGCTGAGAGCCATAAACACTACTCTCGCCTCTTGCTACCGGCAAGGTAAAGAGCCGATACAATAAAAGCTGCAATCATATTAAATGCAAATGGAAACAGTTCCGACTTTGTGTGGAAAATAGTTTGCACAACATCTATAATAAAAGGGGTTAAAAGTATCGCAACATAATTCATGGCCATCACCCATGCAAGTGCAAACGATGCTCGCGAAGGCGAAACGCCGGCAACAGTATTATCATATATAAGCGGTTGTGCTATTCCGTAACCGAACCCCGAAATGAAACAACCCGCAGCCATTGCCGGCAGAGTGTGAAATGCAAGCAACACTGCAAGGCCTGCGGCCATAATCAACAGTGAAAAAAATCGCACAAACTTTCCCAAAAATCGTCTGAAAAAATCAATAAAAAAACCGGGCAGCATTATTGCAAGAAAAAATATGGAAATAAGCACTCCCGAAGTTTCACCGCGGTAACCGTAGCTTTCGAGCAAAAATGGAAGGTTCAAACTGATTATCAGTACTATATATGTTATAAAAAAATAGTACCACATATTGGACAGTAGTGCCTTTGTCTTTATCTTTTGCGATGATGGATTTCTGCTTTTTGCGTAATTGTTTTTTTCGCGGAATGTATCTTTTTGCTCTTCATTTGAAATTTTGGGCAAAAGAATCAACGATACAACAGGCAGAAGATACACAGTGAAAGGCAATTTCCAACTTATATCGGCAAGATAACCGGTGAGTGCAGTTGCAACCACAAGTGTCAAGTTCGATATTGCCGACACATACCCAAATTGTTTGGTGCGATAATTGCCTGTAAAAAAACGAGAAACAAGCGCAGTTGAAAGGGGAATTATCATGCCTGCTCCCACACCCAATAAAGCACTTATCAAAATAAGTTCTGTCATATTATTTGAAAACAGATATAATACTCCGCTCACAAAAAACAGCATCAGCCCTACAAACAAAACTTTTGTGTAACCCAATCTTTCGGCCAATTTTCCTGTCAATAACATGCTGGGAATTATCAGCAACGATGGTAATGAGGTAAGCATTTGGATTTCAAGTTCCGAAACACTTTTGAATATTTTCGATAAGTCTCCCATAATAGGCGATACAGCCAGTCCCGGTAACGAAGTAAGTGCGGCTACCGACCATATTCCCAACATTGTAATCAAAGAAATTTTTCCCTTGCCTGTATTAAATTTCATAACAAATATTTTTTCATACAAACAAAAAACAACGTATAAAAGTTTACACTGTCAATAAACCTTAAAGTTCGAACCATAGAACAGAAAAGATGTTTTTATTAAAAACGTTCATCTGCATCGGTCGGCATGAACAATAAACATTAATCTTTTATACATTATCATCATGAACATTAACCCTTTTGAAACAAACACCGACACTGTGACAACTGCAGTATTCGGTTCGCATGAAATGTTAGAGCCCGCTCCTGTTGATAAAATTCCCGAGCACTCTACAACTCCTGAAATTGCTTATCGTATGGTGAAGGACGAGACATACGCCCAAACACAGCCTCGGCTTAATCTTGCAACCTTTGTCACAACCTATATGGACCCTTATGCAACAAAGTTGATGAACGAAGCTATTGCAATCAATTACATTGACGAAACTGAGTATCCGCGCATTGCAGTGATGTGTGCAAAGTGCATAAACATTATCGCCAATCTGTGGAATACCCCCGAAACTAACAAGTGGAAGACCGGAGCATTGGGCATAGGCTCAAGTGAGGCCTGTATGCTTGGTGGTGTTGCCGCATGGATGCGGTGGAAGAAAAAAAGGGCCGACGCAGGTAAGTCTGTCGCACACCCCAATATTGTAATTTCTTCGGCCTATCAGGTTGTGTGGGAAAAATTCTCACAACTGTGGCAGATAGAGATGCGCACGGTACCAATTTCGGCCGAAAAACCTACTCTCGACCCCGAAGAGGCCATAAAGCTATGTGACGAAAATACAATTTGCGTAGTTCCCATTATGGGTGTTACATGGACCGGCCTTAACGATGATGTTGAAGAGCTTGACAAACATCTTGACAAATACAATAAAGAGACAGGTTACGACATTCCTATTCACGTCGATGCTGCGTCGGGAGGTTTCATTCAGCCTTTCATTGAGCCACACAAGAAATGGGATTTTCGTCTTAAATGGGTACACTCCATCAGTACCAGCGGACACAAGTACGGGTTAGTTTATCCCGGACTCGGATGGGTTATTTGGAAAGATAAAAAATATTTGCCCGAGACAATGTCGTTCAGCGTAAATTATCTTGGAGCCGAAGTTACGCAAGTAGGACTGAACTTTTCGCGTCCCGCAGCTCAAATATTGGGACAGTATTACCAATTCATCCGATTGGGATTCGAGGGATACAAGAGTATACAGAACAATACAATGAAAGTTGCAGAGTATATTCATGAGCAGATAGGAAAGATGAAACCCTTCTGCAACTATTCGAAGAAAATATGCAATCCTCTATTTATCTGGTACATGGAACCCGAATATGCCAAGAGTGCCAAATGGACTTTATACGACCTTCAGGACAAATTGCGTCAGAGTGGATGGATGGTTCCTGCATATACTCTGCCGGCCCATTTGGAAAAGACAATAGTGATGCGTGTAGTGGTACGTCAAGGATTCAGCCGTGACATGGCCGACCAACTTCTTACGGACATTGCGAATGCTGTAAACGAATTACAGAAATTGGAATATCCGACAACTTCGCGCATTGCTACGGATAATAATGTAAAAGTACACGGAAAAGTATATACACACACCGGAACAGGTAGGTCAAAGAAATAGTGCTATCGTATGGAAAAGAGAATAACCAAAAAGGAACTTTCAGAAATTGTATGCGATGCCTATGAGCATTGTAAAAAAATGAAAGAGGGCAACAATGCAGGCTATATACCTTATCTTGCAAAAGAGAATAGTGACCTTTTTGCAATATCTCTGTGTTTCGTGGATGGAGACATTGTCAATATTGGCAACTTTGATTATGTATTCGGCATTGAATCAATATCGAAAGTGGCAACTGCGCTATTGATATTGAAAGAGTATGGTTGTGAAACTGTTCAGAAAATGATTGGTGCCGATGCTACGGCATTGCCGTACAATTCAATAATGTCAATCTTGTTGGAAAATGACCATCCTTCTACCCCTTTGATTAATGCCGGTGCTATTGCGACTGTCAGCATGGTGCGACCCATTGGAAATAAAGGGCAAAAGTGGAAGTCAATATGTGATAATATTAATGCTCTGTGTGGAAGCCGGACGGAATTTATCGAAGAACTTTATCATTCTGAGTCACTTTCGAATTTCAACAACCGTTCCATCGCGTGGCTGCTGAAAAAATATAATCGCATATATGACGACCCTGAACTGTCGCTCGACCTTTACACCAAGCAATGTTCGCTGGGTGTAACAACTGAGCAACTATCCATATTTGCTGCCACAATCGCCAATGCCGGCGTGAACCCTAAGAGCGGTGCAAGAATCTTCGAGAGTCGATTAAGTCCTAAAATAACCTCTATGATTGCAAGCGTAGGATTTTATGAACATAGTGGTGATTGGTTATTTTCATCCGGAATACCGGCAAAAACAGGCGTAAGTGGTGGAGTTATGGGAGTGCTTCCGGGGCTCTTCGGTATCTCTGCCTTCGCGCCGCCAATAGATAGTGCGGGAAATTCCGTCAAAGGTCAGGCTGCCATTAAATATATTATGGAGAAAAGTGGATTTAATATATTTGATAGTTGCAGTGTTCGTATTGATGAGTGAATTTGTAGTGGTTGTGTCGAAATATTTTGTACATAGCCACTACAATATTTAAACAGTTTCTAAAAAGAGCT
>CAZXIQ010000169.1:0-4460 GCA_964640785.1 uncultured Bacteroidaceae bacterium
TCGACTACCAGCACCTTGATTTTTGTAGCACCGGCATCAACGGCATTTTCCATCAGCTCTTTGACAACCGATGCCGGGCGTTGAACAACCTCACCGGCCGCTATCTGATTGGCAACCGAGTCGGGCAATAAACTTATAACATCTTTCATATAATATTCCTTTCAAAAAAGCATTTAATGCAAACTGTCACGGACGGAATTTTAAAAAGTCCAACTACCCGTAAGCAGATAATGCAACAAGAACAGGCTTGCAACCAAGGCCACCACTATTGCCTTGGCCGAGAGCCGCTGCCCCTGCTCCTTGCGACGTTTCAGATGAGTAGTTTCCTTGGCAAAGGCTCCGCGCAGTTTCTCTTCGTAACTGCGCTCTTCGGGTGGAAGAAGACCAAGGTCACGCTTGGCATTTTCCTCAATTTTGCGTAATTTCTCTTTGCGCTCATCGACGTATATATAATTATGCTCGAATCGTCGGGGCGCAGGCATCTTGAAATATCCCATCGCGTTATTCTTTTTTACTGTTTTTTATCATCTTGCTTGAACTTGTCGAGGGTGGGCAAAGGAATAGAACTGCGCTTAATCTTTTTAAGCTCTTGCCCCTTGCGTTTACCTCGCCAATGGAAGATATCATCTTTGTTCAAAGGACGAATATAGTCGAACCATACAAAATTATCAAGATACCTCTCTTTGGACGGAATTTGGCTCATGGGGTAGAATGCACCATTTGACTTAGTAGGAATAATCAATTTGTGCATTTTGCCATCTTTCATCATGCCCACGAGCTTGCCGGCAATCGTAGTATTCATGCCCAGCATGGTGCTATCGTCGTCAAGCGGAAAGTAGACTATATGCACACCGCCGATAACCTGCATTTCGTTCAATTTTTTATCTTTAAAGATAAATTTCATCTCTTTGCCGTTTATCTGATTAAACTCATCGTCGCCCATTTTATCAGCATACAATGTCTGGTTAATCACATGCACGTAATCTATGGAACTGCTGTCCATATACATTTTTATCTCCTCGCCCACAAGTTGCTGCCCGTCGTTCCACAGTATCGGGTCTTTGTACATCGTCATACAGGAGTCGCGCGAGTCGAAAATAAGCGAATCGCACACAGCCTGAATATCGTTTCTATAAGCACGTACTTTGTTGTAAGCCCTCACTTGACGGTACATAGAATCGGTATTTGCATCGAGCGTAACCATCCATATTGTGTCAGCATGCATATAAAGAGAGTCACCTTGAGAATAATCGACTGCCAAGGCTGTACCCGTAATATAGATAGAATCTTTTAGATTATTGAAATAGCCATACTCACCTGCCAACAAATTCTTGCCTACCGTATCGCTAAGTACTATGTTGCCAAAAGCCTCACTGAGCCCCGTAAGTTCATCGCTGAACAGAGAGTCGGCGGTGATATTTCTGTTACCATTGGTAACTACCGACCTGTTGAGCAACGTTGCCTGACGCCGACGTGTGTCGTAATATCCAAGAACGGAATATATCTTATTTTGTCCGCTGAGCACTCGCGTGGGACCGACAATTTTTGCAATATCGGTGTCGGTATTATAGTGCAACGTGTCAGAGGCCATAATGAATTGCGGATTCTGAAGATTAACATCATTCTTGAAGACTGCCTCTTTGGTGACGGTATTATATTCGCCCCACTCCGACTCGAGGGTACTTTCATTGTCATAGAGCATGCCACCGCCAAAGTAATAACCGAGGTTAAGAGCACGATTATAATCCAGACTGTCAGTCTCAAGAATAGAACTTTTATCTTCGAGACGAACATTGTTGCGCACACGAGCCAAATTGGCATCACCATCATAATCGAGGTAATCGCCATAGAGGAAGAGAGTATCGCCCTGTTCCATACGAACATTGCCGAATGCCTTCAAGGCATTTTTGCGATTGTAAAAATAGGCACTGTCACAATACATATACATACTATCGTGACGAAACGCAACCTCGCCAATCAGCACCCACACATCGGGATTTATTTTTTTATTGTATTTTGTAACATCGGCATGTAGCAGATGCACGTAACTTCTTTTTACGCTATCCGTATCGGACACCGATGCTCGCGACGGCAAAGTGTCACCTGCACTTCGGGACACTGCCACCATCGGCAACATAAACATAAGAAGTATTAAATATTTGAGATTAGCCATTTTAAGAAACAAGTTCCGTATTATTGTTCGAAAAAGATTATTACGCAACAACCGACGTTGCAAAGCAACTACTTATTTTCGTCGGTAAAATTCCAACCGGGATACAGGAATTTACAGTCGCGATTTTCTTTATTCACACGCACGTAAGTTGTTTTTTGTTTCTCTTTTATCCACTTGTTCACTTTCTCCTCGCCCATTTTTGTAGAATAGAGTTGCTTAAGGTAATCATAATCGTCACGCATATTGGCCTTATGACCCTCGACACGACTCTTCAACTTTACTATCGCACAAACAGTCGTACCGTTGCGCTGCTCCATGACAAAAGGCTTGGAAATTTCGCCAACTTTCATGTTTTCAACGGCTTTTGCAACATCGACCGGCAAATTCTGAAGTTCGAACTTCGAGTATGACATTCCCTGTTCATTGTAAAACATTACGCCATTGTTATTACGTGTATCTTTGTCGTGAGAAATTTCGGACGCGCCCGCTTCAAAAGTAAAAAGGCCATTGTTTATATCCTCTCTTATCGTATCGAGACGCGCAAGCATAGTCATAATACTATTATCCGACACACGGGGCTTGCGCAGTATGTGACGCACCTTGACCCTGTCGCCTCGTTTCTCAATGAGCTGTATTATATGAAAGCCGAATTCAGTTTCCACTATTTTTGAGACCTTATTAGGGTCGGTAAGATTAAAGGCAACCGCTGCAAATTCAGGAGCCAATTCTCCTCGACCACTAAATTCAAGTTCGCCACCCAAACGTGCCGAGCCATCCTCGGAGTAGAGCAGAGCAAGTGTCGAGAAAGAGGTCTCGCCATTGTTTATACGCTCGGCGTACCCGCGCAGTTCACTTTTCACACGTTCAATCTCCTCAATTTCAATTTCGGGTTTCTGCGTAATAATCTGCACCTCAACCTGCGAAGGGATATATGGTACACTATCTTCGGGCAAGCTGTTATAATATTTACGCACAAGAGCCGGAGAGACTTTTATATCTCCTATGATATTTTTACGGACAGACTCCGTAAGCATCAAATTTTCAAAATATTCGAAATACATTTCGCGTATCTGAGAATATGTTTTTCCAAGATACTCCTCCAATTTCTCTTTTGTACCGGCACGACCTATCATACTTTCGAGAGCCCTATCAACCTCTTTCATCACATCCATTTCACTAACCTCGATACTGTCAAGACCGGCCTGATGTATGAATAGTTGCTGAACGGCAAGGTCCTCGCCGACAACACAATATGGGTCACCCTCGAATTTTCTATTCTCCTGCACCCAGAAATCTATTGCACTCTCAATATCAGAACGCAAAATAGCTTTATCGCCCACAACCCACTCAACTTGGTCTATTACATTATCTTGCGCAGACAATAAAGTGACAAAGCTGCAACAAAGTGCAGCTACAATCCATTTACCAAACAAAATATCAAATTTCATCCTTTTCTTCAGTTTATTACAAACTTTTACCGACCCCGAAAAAGTTATTCGGCAGCCTGTTTTTCGTTATAAAAAATCACATCACCACTTTTCAACGCCTCGTTATATATATCACGTTTAACCTTTTGCAGAAACTCGGCCTTACGTGAATTCACCAACAACTCTTTTATCTCGCGCTCGGCAAGGTCGAGAGGTTTCAACTCACCGACGGGAAGATAGTCTGTTACATTTATCAGATATACAGATGCCGAATCGCTAAACTCGACCATCTTTTTCTCATTAACCAAGCGCCGCAATTCATCCTCGCCCAGCGCCACTTTAGAGGCTATTATGGAAAGAGGCATCCACGTATCGTAAAAATATTCATAGACCTGCGCATTGGTAAGTGTGTACTTTTCTAATTTTTCCAAGTCTTTGGGGTCGAAACTTTTGCACCAACGACGCACAGCGTCAAGCTTGGGGGCCTTTTTCGACACCTTGAGCAACAGCCCCTTGAGCATAGGCTCTTCCATTTTGAACATTTTCTTATTACTCTCGTAAAAAGCATTTATCTCTTCGGGAAGAATCTCTTTGTCAAGCTGTTGGGTTACCAATCTTTCTTGATAAATATTCAGCAGAAGCGATTTTTTATAATTGTCTATCAAGCGAATTATCTCTTTCGACGACGACACGTTACGCTTGGCCTGATTGTACAAAAGAATATCTTCGAGCCAATGCTCTATATACGTTCTTACAAACTCGGCACTATCCTTTATCATTCTATCCGATGCAAGCATCTGCTCCACATCTTCTTGATACAGAAAATCCGTTCCCACACCCACCAAAGGTGTTTTTCCTGC
>CAZXIQ010000170.1:0-4448 GCA_964640785.1 uncultured Bacteroidaceae bacterium
TTTATATCCGAATCCTGTTTTTCTCATTTACACAAAATAGTGGACACTGCCAAATGTGGCAATTTTAATAATAATTTTTCGAACAGAAACAATCAGACTTTTTCCTGAATATTTTCAGCCCCATTGGCCGCAAGGTTGATGGGGCTTGTCGGTGTTGTACTACTCTGCCCTGCATTGCCCTGCATCTCTTGTTTCAGATTTTCCAACATTTCTGGTGGAATGCCCTGCATTTGCTGCCCCTGTTGTAATTGTTGTTCGTTACGTTTAACAGCCTCGAGAATCTTGCGGGCGTATGGAAAGCTGCAATTTTCCAGCACAGTCTTTATTTCTACTGCACCTGCTCGGAAAAGCTCCATCAAAAAGTCATTTGCAAGCATCTGGTAAGCAGGTGTGTTGTACCCTTCGGCGATTGTAAGGTCAAGGTCGCTGTTCTGCACTTTGTCGGGTGTGTAGAACTTGGCCTCTTCGCTATAATCCTTTCCTGCAAGTTCAATGTGCCGTTCTTCGTTATAAAACTGCTGTATGGTCTTCAGTAATTTTGTGTCACGACGTCTTCTGAAGGTGCGATACGACTCGAAAAGACCTCTAAGATTCAACGACGAATTATGTGTCTGTTGAGCGTAAAGGCTGGCTGGTGTACCTGCTTTCGGAGGTTGTCCTTGCATGGCACTGTTTACACCCGATATTTCATTTATGAGTTTCAGTTGCAAACTCAACAATTCAAAGTCGCCGGCAACCGATGCTCCGCTATTGTATTGTCTTACAACGCCGTCAATACTCTGGCCGGGTTTTAATCTTACGAAAAGTACACCGTTGTAACGCACATACTCGTCTATGACCTCCTCGCGTGACATACTTTCAAAAGCTTCATCATCTACCACAAGCACGCCTTTTGAAGACGTGCCGCGAATAAAGTCAATGAGTGTGGCTGTGCGGTTAATTGCCCTTTGTTGGTCGATGAACTGCTCGACAAAGTTGCCGAGGCGTCCTTGAATGAGAGGAAAAAGATGCAGTACATAATTGTGTTCACCGTGCCAATATGGGCTGCGTCCCTCTTGCAAAATATCGCCATAGGGTGTCATGTAACGATAGTACCAGAAACGTTCCGTTGCAAAAATGTATTCAACAGTAAGCACATCCTCGTAAGGGATATTCATCTGTTTCGCTCTCTCGAATCGTCTTTCATTTTCGGCATCGAATTTGCGTTTCTGTGCATCGGTATACTCACTGTATCCCCAAGTTCCCTTAAGGGTGTCGTTCCATAAATATGCGTCGCGCGACTCAAGATGCCACCCTAAAATTACGCGGCACAAATCGTTTCGCGAGGGGGAATAAAAAGATAGTTCACGACTTTCGTCACCTTGCACCCCACGCCCGCCACTATGGTAATAAGGCGGAGTATCGGAATATATATTGCGTATATACTCCTTTTCCTTTGGCGTCCGGGCAAAATGGGCAAGTACATCGTCGAGTGACATATCAAAAAGTTCACCTATGCAGGTAATGTCCCATTGTCGCACATCTTCGAGGTTCGAGTTAAAGAATAGCCGTGCGGGATTCACGCCGTATATCCATACATCGCATCTGTCTTTTGCAGGATTTATGCCATACTCTATGCGCTGGGCAGTCATTCCTCCATTCAGCAGCATACGCATGGAGTCCGAGTCAATCTCTTCAATCTCGTTAATATCATGCACATACTCAATGGCAATACTCATCATTTCGCCGACGGTAGTCTCGGAATGTTCGCGTGCCACACATACAGGGCGGGTTAGTTGTTGCCTTAGTTGCCCGTCGATGTTGCTGAGAATGGGGGCAATCATGTTGTTTTTCAACGGAACTTTACCGTTTTTCTTTATAAGGTCGCCCTCGGTCATCCATTGTCTTGTGTCGGGGTCCTTTACATAGTCGCCCCATTGGTCGCCATAGCTATACATAAGGCTGCGCCGCATTTTGCGGCGAGCCTCGTCGAGAGCCTCCCAGCACGAAGCACACAGGCCAAGAAATTCAGGTGCGCGTTTAAACGCATTTTTCTTTCTCTTTTTCGTATTTTGCTGTTCGGCTCTCACACGATGATTTAAAAACTTATTCATAAAGTTCTAATGGTTAATGAATGGTTATGTCTGTGTACTCGTCACCCAAGCTCCGGTAATGACTCTTGTTCCACATTTTTGAATTGGCATCTCTTATAATATCAATAGGCCCTTTCAAGAATCGTCTCACATCATATATGTTTTTGGGTGAAATTTGCATCAGACGATGAGTATCTTCAGTATCCTCGGCGAGGCTGCTTCTTCTGTTTCTTTCGTCGAAATTGAAACGTTTCATCACGTTACGCGTCTCGACATTACCACTTTGTGCTGCCTCTCCTTTTTTTACCAATGAGAGCATGTAGTCCTCTCTTTCGCTGTTCCCCTCAGGAATTTTATCGGGGTAAAAACCATATTTTCTGTAATAAGCCTCTCTTTTATCGTAATAATCTCTTGGGTCACTCCAAAAATTATTGACAATTCCAAACATATCTGATTTTTCGATAGGTTCAATAGCTTGGTCGTAAATATCATCGGGTAGAACTTTGTGCATGGGATAAGCCTTTGAAAAGCCCTCGTAGTCCTGAATCATTCTTTGCATTTCGGCTGCAGCGTGAGCGTTCAGTGAACTTTTGCCAAGCATTCTTTTATTGACATAAAAGATTTTTCGTTTCTTGTCGTACATGCACGGCCTTTCCAAATAATCCTTGTACACAACTGTTACGTCGCGATATTCGGGGTAAGCATCGAAAAATATTTTATCGGAAATAACATCCGATAGTTTCGCCTTCTCTTTTAAGTATTTATTAATCTCAACATGGAATTTTTCAAGTTTCTTTCGTATCCAATCAGTGTTTATATTATAAATACCATTCTTTACTAAGTCATAGGCTCTGTAAAGTTCAGGGTGTTCCTTTTGCATGCGAATGAGAGGATAGTAACCAATGTTAATATCTCTATCATCAATTTCGTAACGCCATTTACCATCGGCACCAATTTCCCAGCCTGTCTCTTTCTTTATGTATGCAGGCGAGTATTCGTACTTTTGTAACTGATTGGCCATGCGATAATTATCAATGTACAAATTCTTGTTCGCTGAATTTATAAGATTCTTCAACCCCTCCTTTCCTATATAACGACGACGCAGATTTTCAAGTTCGGTGTCCTTTTGCATTCGATTAAAATCGTAATATTTTTGTGCGTTGCGAAAATCCTTAGCATCAACATCTTCGTTGCCGGCTTTCTGAAGATTTTCGAAACCCTTCTCGCCAATAAAACGATAGCGGTATCTGGGTAATCTTTCGTCCGGGCTCATTCCGTATGAATCGCTACCATAATGCGAAGAATTGAATGAATTGAAAACTTTGCGACGATGTTTCTCGGGTGACATTTCTTTCTCTATCGCTTCGCGATGTCTGGACAGAATCATTGCAATTTTATCTTCGCTCAGGTCGTGTACCTTTGGCAATCCCATACGATACAATGCATCGCCAAGAAAATTTTTGAAACGTTTCAAAATATTTTTTTCTGCCGGTGTTTTTGTCGATTTTTCGGAAATACGGGCAAGATATTCATCAATTTTTTCATATCTGTCCAATTCTGTCTCTTTATGATATATTCTAAATTCTTTAGCGACAGATGGGGTTGCACGATTATAGACTTCTCTTAGAAAGTCCAAATATCTATCGCCGAACAATTTGTGAAGACCTCTGTGTCCCACTGCTTCGTGTAACAGGGTAAATTCAATATCCTCGACATTTGTATTGTTGGCAAGGTTCAATACAAGTTTGTCGTTATATCTGTCGTACCAACCTTTGGCCATAGTCTGATTCTCGTATTCACTTCGTGAAGAGTCCAATTGATGGGGGTCGTAAACAAATTCAACATTTGCTTTAAGTTTATTTGCAATATCTCGTGCCTCGACTGCCAAACGCGCAAGGTCGTCGTGGCTGTACATGACGCCTCTTGTGGGATTAAGTCTGTGGGCACGCGGAATGGGAGGCTCCCCGTCGGCAGGGTATCTAAAGCCGTTCTCTAATGCGTCGGCATACTCTTTGGGATAAAATGTTTTATAAGAATCTTTTATATCGGGATTACCGCGTAAAGGACGAGCTTTTACAGATGTGTCATATGCTCTTTCGTAGCGTCTGATATGCTCATTGTCGTAATTGCCGAAACGTTGTTCCTCAATGAGATTTTGAGCGTTGTTTCGCATCTCTTCTGTAACACCCGAGCGCATAAGTTCGGACTGACGGCGAATGACATTTTCGTAGTCGCTCAATGCTTTATTTTCGGCCGCCGTACACTCGGCACTGTTCTTGTCAATGGCAGAAAGAAGTGCTCCTTTGTGAAGTCCGTGACGTTGTTCTATTCTTTTACGAATATCGTGCATTACGTTGCCATGCTCAATATCATTGT
>CAZXIQ010000171.1:0-4415 GCA_964640785.1 uncultured Bacteroidaceae bacterium
GCAACAGCTTGATTAACGTTGATGCAATATCAAAAAGTTCTCATTTTGTTTACAAAAGTTTCTTTATGTTATTAATATTAGCAGGTAGCAAACATTTTGTCAAGATGGCTTTCTTTATCTGTATAAAGAACCAATATATTGAATTTATACATTATTTAGGAATAAATATACGTAAAAAATATTTTTTTTGAGTTTTTATATAAATTTCTTTCATAATTTTACACTGATTAAAATTAAATTTATTACCTTTGCAGCGTACAATAAGAAAATAAAAAGATAATAGTAGAAGTATGAACGTAGAAACAACATTAGAAAAGCTGAAACAGCGCTATCCAAACGAGCCCGAGT
The DNA here is from genome assembly GCA_964640785.1 of uncultured Bacteroidaceae bacterium. Taxonomy (GTDB): domain Bacteria; phylum Bacteroidota; class Bacteroidia; order Bacteroidales; family Bacteroidaceae; genus HGM04593. The sequence goes on from CAZXIQ010000171.1 coordinate 349, forward strand.
ATTTTCAGGCAGTGGAGGAGGTACTGCGTACCATTGAAGATGAGTATAACAAACATCCTGAATTTGAGGCTTGCAATTTGATAGAACGTCTTTGTGTTCCTGATAGAATTTTGCAATTCCGTGTAACATGGGTCGATGATAAAGGAAATGTTCAGACAAATTTAGGCTACCGCGTGCAACACAACAATGCAATTGGTCCGTACAAAGGCGGTATTCGTTTCCATCCTTCGGTAAACACAAATATATTGAAATATCTTGCTTTTGAGCAAACATTCAAGAATTCACTTACCACACTTCCCATGGGTGGAGCAAAAGGTGGCTCGGACTTTGACCCCAAAGGCAAGAGCGAGGCAGAGGTTATGCGTTTCTGTCAAGCATTTATAACTGAATTGTGGCGCAACATCGGTCCTGACATGGACGTTCCCGCCGGTGACATTGGCGTTGGTGGCCGTGAGGTAGGTTACATGTTTGGTATGTACAAGAAACTCACACGTGAGTTTGGTGGTGTATTCACCGGTAAAGGTCTTGACTTTGGTGGCTCACTTATTCGCCCCGAGGCTACCGGCTATGGAAACATCTACTTCCTCCAAGAGATGCTGAAGACACGCGGCTTGGATATTAAGGATAAAGTTTGCTTGGTATCGGGTTCGGGTAACGTAGCACAGTACACAGTTGAAAAGGTTATTCAGCTTGGTGGTAAAGTAGTGACTATGAGTGACTCTAACGGTTATATTTACGACCCGGACGGTATTACACGTAAAAAACTCGACTTTATCATGGAGTTGAAGAACGTGCGTCGCGGACGTATTAAAGAGTATGCCGATAAATATGGTTGCAAATATGTTGCCGACCAGAAACCTTGGAGTGAAAAGGGTGACATTGCACTTCCCTCGGCTACCCAGAATGAGATTAACGGCGAGCATGCAAAAATGCTTATCGCCAATGGCGTAATTGCTGTTTCGGAGGGTGCTAACATGCCTTCTACTCCCGAGGCTGTAAATGCGTTCCAAAAGGCAGGCTTACTCTACGCACCCGGCAAGGCATCTAACGCAGGTGGAGTGTCTGTTTCGGGCCTCGAAATGTCGCAGAATGCTTATAAACTCAACTGGAGCGCCGAGAAGGTTGATGAGAAACTTCACGAGATTATGAAGAATATTCACGCATCGTGTGTGAAATATGGTACTCGCGAGGATGGTTACATCGACTACGTGAAGGGCGCCAACGTTGCAGGTTTCTTGAAAGTTGCCCGCGCTATGATGGCTCAGGGTATTGTTTAAGAAATAGTTTTTGAATATTTTACATTGATTACAAATAGAGTAGCCACGCCCAACGAACGTGGCTACTCTGTTTATGTTATTTTTATTGTATAAGTCTTGATTTTTATCAAAAAAATAACGAATATTGCATATAGATATTTTGAAGTTGTTTAATTTTTAAGTAACTATTTATTATTGCAGAAACGGCTGTTTATTTTTATATTCAACAATGTCTGTTTCTGTACTGTAAAAATTCAAACAACATAAATTAAACATTTTTATTTGGACTTATACATACTTTAAACGAGAATAAAAATAATGAACGAGATTAAAAAAGGTTGGCGTTGGGTGCCTTCCCTTTATTTTGCCGAAGGATTACCATATTTTGCAGTAACTGCAATTTCGGTGATATTGTACAAAAGGATGGGCATAAGCAACGCTGATATTGCGCTGTATACAAGTTGGTTTTATCTTCCGTGGGTTATAAAACCTTTTTGGAGCCCCATAGTGGATATGTTATCCACCCGGCGCATGTGGATAGTTGTAACACAGTTGCTGATGGGCGCAAGTCTCGCATCGATAGCTTTTACAATTCCGTTAAGCAATTTTTTGCAGTGGACACTTTGTCTTTTTTGGCTGATAGCTTTCAGCTCTGCTACTCACGACATAGCAGCCGATGGTTTTTATATGCTTGGGCTTAGCGAAGAGGGGCAATCTTTCTTTGCCGGCATAAGAAGTACATTTTACCGCATTGCCACAATCTTCGGACAGGGAGTATTGATATATCTTGCCGGAAAATTGGAGGTTATGACCGAAAATGTAACTCTTGCGTGGAGTATTACATTTGGAATATTATGCGCTTTGCTTTTTTTGTTAGGCATCTATCACAGGCAGGCTTTGCCGCAGCCCTCATCGGACACGCCTCGAAATGTAGCCGGTATAAGCGAGGCTTTTACAAGTTTCGGGAAAATAATATCTACCTATTTTAAAAAACCGAATATTGTACCGGCGCTGCTTTTCATGCTGCTTTTCAGGCTGCCCGAGGCGCAGTTGGTGAAGCTTATCAATCCTTTTCTAATGGATGGACGAGCCGAGGGTGGACTTGCATTGAGCACCGAACAAATTGGTATTACCTATGGAACACTTGGAGTTATAGGATTGATTGCAGGAGGTATAATAGGTGGTATTTGCATTTCGCGTAACGGACTTAAATATTGGCTGTGGCCAATGGTGATGGCAATTTCGGTTCCCGACCTTGTGTACGTTTATCTCAGCTATGCCCAACCGGATAGCTTGGCAATTATAAACACCTGCGTTTTTGTAGAGCAGCTTGGTTATGGCTTTGGCTTTACTGCTTACATGCTCTATCTTATATATTTTGCACAGGGTGAATATCCCACTGCACACTATGCTATTTCCACGGCTTTCATGGCATTGGGTATGATGTTACCCGGAATGGTGTCGGGATATATTCAAGAAAGTGTAGGGTACTTGAACTTTTTTATTTGGGTAATAATATGCTGTGCTGTTACTTTTATTGTGTCGGCTCGGCTGAAGATTGCTCCCGAATTTGGTAAAAAACAAAAATAATTATATGATTCTTATTTCGGATAGTGGCTCCACAAAGACCGATTGGGTGCTTTTGGAAGGCGATGAGGTGTTGTCGTGGGTGAAGACTCAGGGGCTTAATCCTACGCAACAGAAAAGTGAGGATATTGCAGATATTCTCGGCAGAGAACTGAAACCTATGCTCGATGGTAAAGAGCCTGAAAAGATTTTTTTCTATGGCGCAGGGTGTGCTTATGAAGAGGCGAACCGCCGCATGAGAAAGGCTATCGAGGCACTCTTTGCTACGAGAGATATTGAGATTAACAGCGACCTGTTGGCGGCGGCACGTGCATTGTGCGGACGCGACGAAGGCATTGCATGTATTTTGGGCACAGGCTCAAACTCTTGTTATTACAATGGCAAGGAAATTGTAGACAATATTCCACCTCTCGGTTTTATTCTTGGCGACGAGGGTAGTGGCGCCACTCTTGGACGACAGCTTGTCAATGGATGTTTGAAGAGACAATTCTCGCAAGATATTTGCAAAAAGTTTTTCGAGCAGTACAATCTTGATGTTGCAAAAATATTGGAAAAGGTCTACCGTGAGCCAATGCCCGGAAGATTCCTTGCGAGCCTTGCGCCTTTTCTTTGTGAGAATCGCAAAAACCCCGAAATTCGCAACATGCTTGTAAACAGTTTCGTTTCTTTCTTTCAACACAATTCCATGGCGTACCGAAAATCTTGGTTACCGATACATTTTGTAGGTGGAATAGCTGTCACTTTTCAGGAGGAGGTAAAGATTGCAGCCGAAAGTTTAGGTTTGTCGATAGGCAATATAGTAGAGAGCCCAATGAAAGGACTTATAGAATTTCACACCGTGTAGAAACTCAGACACTGTTTAAATTTCTAATAAAAATTTCACATAGTGAATTTTACAGATAAATAGCTCTATCCTTGCAAATTTAAATAAAAAAACAGGGACAGAGCTATTTTATGCCAATCCCTGAAAATTTAAAATTGCGTATAAGCAATAAAAAACAGTCAAACTATAAGCCGGGTTCTGTGCTTTTTGTAAAAAGCGTCTGTCATTCATCTATTCCCTATGTCACCACAGGGCTAAAGCGTTCTACCCTCCGACTCGGACGAGCTACCCTCGAACGTCGGTATACGCGAACTTGCAGCCTCCAAGACGTACGGCTCGTACATCACTGCACGACCGGTGGGCTCTTACCCCACCTTCTCACCCTTACCCTTGCGGGCGGT
>CAZXIQ010000172.1:0-4386 GCA_964640785.1 uncultured Bacteroidaceae bacterium
TATGGAGAAAAGCAAAGAGGGTAACCCAATTTTACTTTTGGGTCACCCTCTTTTTAATAATCGGAATATTTTTTACTCTTGCATCAACTGTTCGATTGCCCGGCACAGTTGGTCGGGGCACGACGTAGGCTTGCCGTTGCAACTGATATTGTTAAGGCGTGCAATAACATCTTCGTATTTCATACCCTTAACAAGTTTGCTTATCCCTTGCAAGTTACCGTGGCATCCGCCGTAAAAAGTGACCTCTTCAATGCGTCCGTCCTTGCCACATACCTCTATTGCGCGCGAACATGTTCCTGTTGTGTAGTAAGTGATTCTTTTCATCTTGCTGTACGGTTTTTTAAGAGTACATGAAACGTTTTATGCTACCTTTCGGAGTCTTTGCAAAACCCTCTTCGCACAGTTCGTAGCTCGAAATTTGCGCGTATGCGGGGATGGAGCTGTTTAGCTTTTCTATATTCTTGTCCATTACACTGTTGAGTGTCTCTGTCGATACTTGATGTGCAGCCAGAAGTTCAGTGTTTGGTACAATGAGTGCTACGAATTTTTCGCCGCGTTGCACCATGAGCGACTCGGTTATATATGGAAGTGCATTCAGTTTCACCTCAATCTCTTCGGGGTAGACATTTTGCCCGTTTGTCGATAGCAACATGCTTTTGCAACGTCCTACGAGGAACAGTGTGTTGTCCTTGTCCAATGTGCCAAGGTCGCCGGTGCGGAACCATCCATCCTCGGTGAATACCTCTTTGTCGGCCTCGGGATTTTTGTAGTATCCGACAAACACGTTTGCACCTTTTACCCACAACTCGCCCACAATGCTGTCGGGGCTTGCCGAGTCTATGTGGCCCTCCATGCGTTCTACAATTTCTCCGCACGATTTTAGTTTATACGCCCCGGGGGTGCCAAGCGTGATTAGCGGGCCGCACTCTGTCATTCCATAGCCCGAAATAAGCGGCAGTTGCAGTTTCACGGCAAGCAGTTGTTCCAATTCCTCGGGAATGGCTGCTCCACCGGTGAGAATAAGTTCTGTGTTGTTGCCTAAATATGACAAGAGTATGGTGCGCAGCGCATAGCAAAATTCTGGATGTTGCTTGTAGTCGGTGAGGCGTGCCTTTCCTGCTTTGCTGTGTACAAATTCACCAATCGCAAAATCTACCATTTTGCTCAGCACCAACGGTACCATTATTGCCATTTTGGGGCGCACAATCTGCATTGCATCTTTCAGAATAGTGGGGGCAGGCAACATTCCAAGTACGGTGAGGTGCATGCCCAGACACAGGGGGGTGATAAGGTCGAATGTGAGGCCGAAAATGTGAGCAAAGGGTAGAGTGCTCAAGTATTGTTCGCCTTGTGCGTAGGGCAGGCTTTTGGGAATAACTTCAATATTGCTGCTTATATTGCCCACCGTAAGCATAACTCCTTTGGGGTTTCCTGTCGAGCCCGATGTGTAGTTCAGGCAGCAAAGGTCGTCCATCGCACGTTCGGCGTACGATATATTTTCGGGGGTTATTTCACCGGGGTGCTTGGCAGCGTAAAGTTCATAACGACGATTGTAAACGTCTTCGAAGTTTCCACGTGCAGCCAAAAGCTCCATGCTGCGCATTTCTATTACAGCCACAAGCTCGGGCATCTCCTCGAAATTCATCTTGTTGAAGAACCCTCTTTCGGTGTAAAGAATTTTGCTTTCCGAATGGTTCACAAGTTTTTGTGTGTCGCTCGGGGTGAATCCGTGAAACAGCTGGCAGGCAACGTAGCCTCCCGATATTGCCGCCATGAATGTCATTCCCCAATTTGTGCAACTACGTGAGTTCAGTGAAATTTTGTCGCCATCTTTAAGCCCCGCCTCTTTCCACAAAATGTGCATTATCTCTATTTCCTTGGCAAGTTTACCATAGGTGATAGGGTCACTTTTGTAATCGTTTATTGCGGGTAAGTTCCAGCAATCTTTAACGCTTTTCTCGAATTTTTTTATGAAATATTGCATAAAAATAACTCTTTAGATTATTTAGTTATCCTTTGTAGGGGCGTACAGCTACACAGGCATTATGTCCGCCGAATCCGAATGAATTTGAAATTGCAATTTCAAAATTCTCTTTGCGTGCCACAAGCGGTGTGTAGTCAAGGTCGCAATCAGGGTCGCTTTCAGTGAGGCTCAGCGTGGGATGTGCCATGCCTTTTTCCAATGTAAGTGCGGTTGCAATCATTTCTATTGCGCCGGCTGCTCCGAGCAGGTGTCCTGTCATTGATTTTGTAGAGCTGATAACTGCTTTTTTTGCAGCCTCTTCTCCAAGCGCAAGTTTTATGGCTACTGTCTCCATCTTGTCGTTCATGGGTGTACTTGTTCCATGTGCGTTGATGTAGATTTTTTCGCCATCTTTGTAGCCGGCCTCGCCGAGCGCAAGTTTTATAGCTCGTGCCTCGGTTGATGCGTCAGGACGCGGAGCTGTGTAGTGGTAAGCGTCGCAAGTGTTACCGTAACCGCAAATTTCGGCATAAATATGTGCGCCACGAGCAATAGCATGTTGTTTCTCTTCGAGTATCAGTATACCGGCACCCTCGCCCAGCACAAAACCGTTACGTGTGCGGTCGAAAGGACGGCTCGCACTCTTGGGGTCGGCTGTGCGTGAAAGAGCTTTACAACTGTTGAAACCTCCTATTACAAGGGGGTGTATGGCTGCCTCGCTACCGCCGGCTACAATGGCGTCTGCATAGCCGTGCTTAATGGCGCGGTAAGCCTCGCCGACAGCGTTGGTGCTTGTGGCACAAGCTGTTACTACGGGCAATGTGGGGCCTTGCAATCCGTGTCTGATGGCAATCTGTCCCGATGCAATGTTAGAAATCATCATTGGTACAAAGAGAGGAGAAACGCGGTTCACACCTTGGTTATAAAGCTTTTGAGTCTCGTTTACGAATGTTTCCAATCCTCCGATACCCGAGCCTATGTACACGCCGATGCGTTCGGGTACAATGCCCGAATTTTCAAGAATACCACTGTCTTTTACTGCCTCCTCGGCTGCTGCCATTGCAAACTGTGTGTAACGGTCGCATTTTCTGATGACTGCGGGTGCAATGCCGTAAGCATTTGCATCAAAGTCGGTAATTTGTCCTGCAATTTTCACAGGCAGGTCAAAATCGTCAAAGCCAACAATGTTTTTTATTCCGCATATACCTGATGTAAGGCTGTTCCAATACTCTTCTATGGTTTTTCCTACGGGAGTGATTGCTCCCATGCCGGTAATAACAACTTCTCTATTCATAATAATAGTATTTAAGATTTTTAATTTGAATTTTAGTTTCGGGTGCAAAGATAAGAATTTTATTTGAAATAATTGCACATTTTGTAAGTGATTGTGCAATTTGAATATTAAAGATGAAAATAACAGGAAAAAAGTTTCTAATATATTTATAATAACTCCTTAATATTAAAGAAAAACAAATATAAGTATTGAATAATATGTAGGTATTTATTTTTCTTTATAAAAACGTTTGTTCTATAAAGAAATATATTCGTATCTTTGCAAAGATTAATAATTGAAAAATCTTTTTAACCAAGTATCTCTCTATTCTCTTTCTATAAAAATGTGTAAATCTATTTGGTAAATATTGCTTGTGTTTATATTGAATACTCCGAAAATTATAATGTAAAAATAAAAAAATATGATTAAGAAAAAAACTATTATGTTATTAGCTGCAGTCGGTACAATGACTGTATCGTGCGTAGATAACAATTACAAACTGTCAGACATGGATACAACTATGGGTATCAATATAAACAATCTGACAATTCCATTAAATGTCGATTCATTGGTCCTCGATCAGGTTCTTGACCCTGAAAAAGACAGTAAAGTGAAAAAGCAGTTGCTTGCCGATGGAACGGAAATATATGCAATAGTAGAGGAAGGTACTTTCAACTCGCGTCCGATAAAAGTAGAAAGTTTTTCTACCGACGCACCCGAAATTACTCCTATTGCCACTATACTCAAACGTGACAATACAGTGAGAATACGTAGTCGCAAAGGTATTGAAAAAGATGAAACTTTAGCAGTATGTTACCCTATTTCAAAAGATGCAACACCTTTTACTGCATCGGGTAACGTTGATAAATCCATACAGAGCATAGAAAAAATAGGTGTAAATGCCGATTATAATATAGAATTTGACGTTTCCGACCCCAACCTTATTAATAAGGTCGATTATATACGTTTCGAAGATTTAAATGCAAAAATGCCTAAGGGCTTGGAAGGAAATTTTGTTATTTCCAACGGTGATGAAAAAATTGATGTAACAAAATGTTACGACATTGATGAAGGAACTTTGGACCTGACAAAATTTGAAGAAAAATATGAAGGCAAAGAACTTCAATTGAAAATAGAAGAAGGCAAACTC
>CAZXIQ010000173.1:0-4366 GCA_964640785.1 uncultured Bacteroidaceae bacterium
GAAAAATCGTTCAATGGAGTGTAACCACACAATTTGGGCTTTAATTTATACATCCAAACAAAAATAACAAATGCAATAAAAGAAAGAAGTGTCCACATTATAGGGTAATAGACACCGCATCTTACATGACTCCATACAGCAGTGCCTACTTCAATTGCTTTTTCCGGTGTCCAGCCTATTGCGTTTATAGCAGCTTTAATATCCCCATTTAAAACTTCCAATGATTGCCAAGATTGCCAAATTTGTGCAGCGCACGTAGCATCGCCTTTGTTCACAACCACCAATAGACTTACTGTAATAGCGGGAAAATAGTATAACACACATTTTATAAATATCCAAGCAACAGAGCTTGCATCACATTTCCCACTCGTTTTATAATTGTACTGCATTGATATGTATATTATTGGAACAGAGATGAATATCATTACCTCGTGCGAAAGCAATCCCACAATGAGTAGCAGATTAATTAATATGTGTTTCCAATAATCCATTGTTTTCAATAAACGCACAATAACATAAAAAAGCAACATAATGAAGATGTCTTTTCTCACCCATTGTCCCGATACAAAAAGCGAGGATAATAGCATCACGGTGGGTAACATCAAAATTGAGTACCCGCTCTTTATGGTATCCTTTATAATCAGATAGAAAAATATTAACACAGATGTAATTGAGACGGCATAAACAGAAAACATGGCATCTATGCCACAATTACAATGTATCCAATAAATAATTTCCCCTATAAGTCCACGACGAACAAAGCCTCCATGATAATTAATTAGGATTTCGGTTACTTGCCAAGATTCTGGGGCTTGCCTTGTGCTTTCTAAAAAGATGTGAGACAAAATTGTTGCCACATATGGTAAAAACATTAATAAATACAGAAAAGATAATTTACGTTCTTTCGGCATTGAATTTGTGGTTTTCATAATAATATGCGAATCAATAGTTGATATTTGGTCAATTATTTTATCAAAATAAAATTTAAGCAGCCTCTTATTGTATTTCTATGGCGTTTATTGAAAATGTCTCATCATAAAATAGACACACGCTTTCTCTAAAGTGCGTTTGTTGTCACAGAATTCTAAACTATCATCTTGCCAAACTTCAATTTGCGTATCAGATGCTTTTTGAGATATAGGGAACTTGTGAGAACGATAATAGTCTCATTCAAGTCCGGGTAGTGTCGAAAAAAGTTTAAGTTGTTTCATTTTTCACCTGTTTTTTGATTATTTAACTTTATAACGACACAAAAGTAGGCAAAATATTTGTTCGTCTTGAAAAATAATGTATATTAATTAGTTGCGTGGTTGTTATGTGCTTTTTATGGGAATCATGGCGATAGAAAAAGAAATTGCCTTAATCGTCGTAATAGCAACAATTTTATTGTTCGTTATAAAAAGAGTTAAAAATAATAGATATTTCGCGAAAAGAAATTACCTTTGCATCCGAAAACCATGCGCCTGCAATGCAACGGTTTTCTTGTGGAAAGATTTGGGCTGCTTGCAACCACGGTAAAAAATGCTAAAAACCTTGTCTGTCAAGGTCATCCGGGCACTCTATCGTGTAATGTAGCATCCCATTTACTTAATTTGAATTTATTAACCGCCGAGCAATCGGCAAAAAGTTATTCTTAAATAATATGGGATATCTATTTACTTCAGAATCTGTTTCGGAGGGACACCCCGACAAAGTTGCCGACCAGATTTCCGACGCTGTTCTTGATGAACTTATTGCTTTTGACGCACAATCGAAGGTTGCTTGCGAAACTTTGGTAACTACCGGACAGGTGGTGCTTGCTGGTGAGGTAAAATCTTCGGCTTATGTAGACTTGCAAGAGATTGCGCGCCGTGTGATTAACCGCATAGGATATACTAAGAGCGAGTATATGTTCGATGGTAATTCCTGTGGTATCTTCTCGGCCATACACGAACAAAGTGCCGATATTTCACGTGGCGTGGAACGCGAGGACCCTATGGAACAGGGTGCAGGTGACCAAGGTATGATGTTCGGTTACGCAATAAACGAGACTGAAAATTACATGCCTGTTTCGCTTGACCTTTCGCATCTTATCCTTACCGAGCTTGCTGCTATCCGTCGCGAGGGAAATGTAATGACCTATCTGCGTCCCGACTCGAAAAGTCAGGTGACAATAGAGTATGATGACAATAACCGTCCTGTGCGCATCGATACCATTGTTGTTTCTACACAGCACGACGATTTTGTTGCTCCTGCCGACACGGCCGAAAATACTCAAGAGGCGGCAGATGAGGCTCAGTTGGCAAAGATACGCGAGGATGTTATAAATATTCTGATGCCCCGCGTTAAGGCAAAAATAAACTCCGAGGCTGTGCTTGCCCTCTTCGACGAGAATATCAAATATCATGTGAATCCCACCGGTAAGTTTGTTATTGGCGGTCCTCATGGCGATACAGGTCTCACAGGCCGCAAGATTATAGTAGACACATACGGCGGCAAGGGTGCGCATGGCGGTGGTGCATTCAGCGGAAAAGACCCCTCGAAAGTAGACCGTAGCGCAGCATACGCGGCACGTCACATTGCCAAGAATCTTGTTGCGGCGGGTGTTGCCGACGAAATGCTCATACAGCTCTCTTATGCCATTGGTGTTGCTCAGCCCGTAAGCGTGTTTGTAAATACTTATGGTACTGCAAGGGTGGATATGAGCGATGGCGAAATTGCTCGTAAGGTTGCCGAAATGTTCGATCTTCGTCCCAAGGCTATCGAAGAGCGTCTGAAACTTCGCAATCCTATTTACAGCGAGACTGCAGCCTATGGTCACATGGGTCGTACTCCCGAGGTTGTGACAAAAACATTTACCTCGCGTTATTTGCCCTCGAAGACTATGGAGGTTGAGCTTTTCACATGGGAAAAACTCGACTATGTGGATGCTGTAAAGGCGGCTTTTGCTCTTTAATGTGTGAGGCATGCGTTTCCTCTCGGGCATAAAGGAACTTATAAACAGGTATAGGCATAATAGGGGGTTCGGAGTGCAATCGCCCTATGCCTATCATTTTGTTACGTCGGTAGTTGCCGAAAAGCACAGCTTTTATGCCTACCATTCGATAAACAGTGCTGCGGCAGAGTGTGGCTACAAAGCTGCACGTGCCCGCCTGCTGTTTCGCATTGCAAATTATGCCCATCCGCAAAGTGTTTTTATGTATGGGCCTTGCGAGGCTGTCGTTTGTGCCCTCTCGTTGGCGCGTCCGTCGGTGCAGGCGTCAATTCTTTCGGTTGCCGACGGCTCGATTGAAGACAATATAAAGCCATATTTTCGGCCCGGGCAAACTTTTGGATTGTTGTATACGGGTACGGCCTCTGCGTGTGCCTGTCGTGTGGTGGAACAGGCGATAGAATGTGCATCCTCGGATAGCGTGATTATTGTAGAGGGTATACACCGTTCGCACGAAACAAAAAAATGGTGGCACTGCGTAAAACAAAAATCAGCCGTTGCTGTTACATTTGATTTGTACAGCATGGGTATTTTGTTTTTCGACAAGAGTTACAAAAAACAACACTATACGTTGAAAAAATAATGAATATGAAAAAAGCTCTCATATATACAACAAAGGGTGATGGCGGAAAAACTTCGCTTGTGCGTGGCGAACGTGTCTGCAAAGATGATGTTCGTGTCGAGGCTTATGGAACGGTTGATGAACTTAGTGCAAATGTTGCTCTTTTGCAGTCCGAAATTTCATCGCAGAGTATTGTGGCAGAAATGTTGTGCGACGTGCAACATAGACTTTTTTCCATTGCTGCTTTTCTGGCCGATACTGCGCTTTGTGTTGCTGCGCCCGTAGACGAGCAGACACTTGCTGTCCTTGAGCAGACGATTGACGCACTCGAGGCGTCGTTGCCGCGGTTGAATGGTTTTTTGTTGCCATCGACGGTGAAAGCCTCGGCCGTAGCCAATGTTTGTCGCACCGTCTGTCGTCGTGCCGAACGCCGTATAGTGACGTTGCACAAAGTGGCAGAGCAACCGTCAATACTGTTGGCTTATATTAACCGTCTTTCGGATTATTTTTTTCTGCTCTCGCGCGAGTTAAGCGGTGGTGATGAAAAAAAATGGGAAAAACCTTGTAAATAAATTATTTTGCTATATTTTTGCAGACATTTTTAATATAATAAAATTTAAGATATGTATTGGACATTGGAATTGGCATCGAAATTGGAGGATGCACCTTGGCCTGCAACTAAGGATGAACTTATTGATTACGCCGTTCGTTCAGGCGCTCCTATGGAGGTAATAGAGAATCTTCAGGAAATGGAAGATGAGGGAGAAACTTACGATAGTATAGAAGATATTTGGCCCGATTATCCCAGTAGCAACGAAGATTTCTTCTTCGAT
>CAZXIQ010000174.1:0-4355 GCA_964640785.1 uncultured Bacteroidaceae bacterium
ATACACAACAAGCATGATTGCCATACTGTAATCATGCTTGTTGTGTATAAATATTTGAGAAGAATGTACGTGGAATATTACAGAAATACTCGATTAATGTTATTTCTTATTTTTCACTGTTGCCAATACATTGTTTTATAGCCGAAACAACATCATGTGAATGACACAATAAATAACAACTTAAATTAATTGTAACTTTTCTATTATTATTTGTTGTTATTATAATAAAATCAGTATACCCATCTGATTCAACTTCATAATGCTGTACATCTTGCCATGGCAAACAATTACGTTCATTAGCTACACTCCAACGTATGCCATAAGAGGTTATGTACAAATAATCATTTTTATATTTTTCTCTATCTTTTTCTCTATCTTTTTCTGTAATATATAATCCCCCATATAAGATCATAAAACTCAACAAAAGTATGCCACACATAAAAATCCAAGGCATTTTATCGCCATCGTTAAATAGTAATTCGTAAATGCCCATGAAAAGCATAAATACAAATGGCGAAAAAACACAACCACTCCCGCATCCCAAAATAGCTTTTAATTTTTTTTTATTCTTATTCTTATTATTTGCAGCATATACGACCTTCTCGTCTGCCATTAAAATATTATCATTTTCCATAAGTTTCTTATAAATCTAATTAGTACATCTCAATGTACTCGAAAGTGTTTCCAACCTCTTGCAAATATCGCGAAAATTCCTTTTGAGAAATTACTACGGTAGCTCTATTGTCATTCGGGTGAAAGCTCAGAAGGTCGTAGTTCTGCAAATTCACATCTAAAAAAAGATGAACATGATTCTCTACATCATTTATAAGTCCGAAGGGTGAGACCGAACCGGGAGTTATTCCCAGATACTTTTCCATGCGTACAGGAGAGGCAAAAGACAATTTTCCTTGATGCAAACGTTGTTCAAGGTCGTGAATGTCAAGGTCTTGTTCGCAGTCGAGCACAACAAGATAGTGACGGTTGCCCTTATGATTTCTAAAAAAGAGATTCTTACAATGTTTCGACCCATCCTGACGCCAAAAATTCTTGGCAATAGCTATTGTCGGGGCCTCGGGGTGTTCATAATAATCATATACAAACCCCTTGTTGCTCAAGTAGTCGAGCACTTTTTTTATTTTTTCCGATTCTTCAATCATAAACACATAATATCGTTACACAAAGCATCAACAGCCTCTTCACGTGTGGCCCAACTTGTGCAGAAACGTACAATGTCGCGTTTATCATCGTACCTGCCCCACACTTCGAAAAGATATTTCTCGCCCAATTTTTGTTGCTCCTCTTTTGTCAAAGCCGGGAATTGCATATTTGTGACAGAAGGAATCCACAAAGGCACGCCGCGCTGCTCAAAGGCACGACGCAGACGCATGGCAAGTTCATCTGCGTGTCGCGCAAGCCTAAAATAGAGACAATCGTCGCCTCCGCGCATTAGTTCGGCAAACTGTATGCCCAACAAGCGTCCTTTGGCCAACATTCCTCCATGTTGCTTTATAGCGTAACGGAAACTGCGCAACATCTCTTTATCGGAAAATACGACAGCTTCGCCAAAGAGCGCACCTACCTTGGTGCCACCAATATAAAAAACGTCACACAAACGTGCAAGGTCGGCAAGAGTAATGTCGCACCCCTCGGCCTGCAACCCGTACCCCAAGCGGGCGCCATCCACGAAAAGATAAAGAGCGTGTGAACGACAAAATTCCGAAATTTCCGTCAATTCCTTTTTAGTATAAATAAGCCCATTTTCGGCAGGACACGACAGATAGACCATTCCCGGTTGCACTGTATGCTCATGCACAGGGTCGTTCCAGTGCCCCTCGTAGCACTCTTTTATCTGTTGTAACGTCAATCGTCCATCGAGCGACGGCAGAGCAATAATTTTGTGTCCCGTAGCCTCGGGAGCGCCAGTCTCGTGTACATTAATATGACCGCTGTCGGCCGAAATTACACCTTGATAGCTGCGCAAAAGAGCGTCGATAACCGTAACATTTGTTTGTGTGCCACCAACAAGGAATTGCACTCCAAGCTCGCTGTTCCCACAATGCCGGCGAATAATTTCGCGAGCTTCGTCGCAAAATCTATCCTCGCCGTAACCGGGCGTCTGTTCAAAGTTTGTGCGGGCAAGAGCATCGAGTATAGCCGGATGTGCTCCCTCGATATAATCGGAATTAAACAGTATCATATTTTCAATCCTCTTTTAACACATCTTTTATATTACGCACCACCCTGTTCACCGCAGACAACACTTCGGGGTATTTCCGAACAATGTACAACAGCGCTATTAAAAACAAGATTATTACAATCTCTGTAAAACTGAGAGAGACGGGTATTATAAAAAATGCAACCATACAATAGATAATTTCAAATTGCGAAAATAATACAAAGTCAATGAAAGACAAAATTATTTTTCAAGGAAATACATTTAGCCACTGTGCATTAATAAAAAAATATGCTGAACCTAATGTCCGGCGCAGCATATTTTAAAAAGGATATTTGTTATTATTAACGTACAAATATTTTATAGTTTCTATTTGCGGTTTTTACAGTGTAAATACCCGATTCAAGATTGAAAATATTCTTTCCCTCTTGTGCTTTTTCGTTTATAACCTGCTGCCCCGAGGCATTATACACAATAACAGGTTGTTGCACATTGCTGTCTATTACAAGCGCACCATTTTCGGTATAAACTCTTGTACCACTGATGGCAGGATTATATATTCCCGTCGCAGAGGAGTTTATAAACTTAACCTCTTGTTTGCCGGATAATTTATCATTGCTATATGCAAGCATATATGTCAATTTTCCTTGCGCCACTGTGCGATAAACGTCAAGTGTGTCACCCATAGATGTTTTTATAGCATCAAGACGTGTACCGGTCTCGGAGTAAAAGTCGGCATTATACCCACCTTTTGTGTGCCATTCTATGCTGTCACCATCCGATGCGTATGCAATAAAGCCGTTGATGCAACCTTTTTGAGGCGCATCGAACTGCTCCGACACATTGTTTATAAGCGTAGAATACTCCATTTTCACCGGCACGCTCATCGCAAACGTGTCGGGCAACACAGCCACCGTGCCTTTACCCATAGCATCGAATGCCTGAAAACCAAACGTTACATTATCGTCGCACCAAACTGTACTCTGTGCTACATCGAAACGATAATCTTTGGGGATACTATTGGGAATTACATCTACAATGTCTATCCACACATCGCTCAACACAATCGGATTCGCAGGGTCTACATCTACACGTTTTCTTTTGCCGCTATTAAACCAATATTCGTATGCAACAATTGTATTATCGGTGAGTGAAGGCTCGGCAACCACAAAAAACTTGCTAATGGGCGAGCTGTATACCCCCTTGCTATCCTCGACCTGTATGGTGATGGTGTGTACACCTTTGCTTAGGGTCGAAAGGTCAAGTTCAAGGTCTACAATTCCGGCAGCACATTTTCCGGTCACAGTATTATTAAAATCGTCGTCTATCCAGTAACGATAACTGCTCACAGTACTTTCTGTAAGGAGGTCAAATGGGTTTATAAAGAATTTGGTTATAGTCGCCGACCAACATCCGTCACTATCCTGTGTACGCATTGACAATGTATGCACTCCTTTGGAAAAATTCGATAAATTAATACTGAGACTAAGCGTTTCTCCCTCGAACTTTCCCATTACGCGGTTGGAGTAGTCATCTATCCAATATTCATAATTTACAATCTCACAATCTTGCGCTTCCTTGGTCTTACGCATAAAGAACTTTATGATAGGGGAACCCCAGCGCCCCTCACTATCACTCACCCTCAGCCCCAATGTATGCACTCCGAAAGTGCATTCAGAGAGGTCGAGCACTGTCGCAAGGCTGTCTGTGAACGCCATACTCTGACGTTTGTCGAACTGCCCGTCAATCCAATATTCGCATGTAGCGATGGTTGTTTGGGCTGTTGCTGCCAGCGACAGCATCGACAGTGCCAATATTGTTATATATTGTTTAACGGTTCTCATGATTGCTTATTATTTTGTCTGTGCTTGAGCCTTGATACTCACTTTCAGCTTGCCATCGGCAGAGGTTTCTGTATCAATTTTACTCTCAATGATACGGGGTATGGATGGAATTTTGCCGAAGGGGTAAAAACCGCCGTAAATTCCCACTTGTGTGCCGTCGTTGCCAATGTATTTATTGGGATTTTTAAGAATACAATCACCATTTAACCATTTATTATCTTCGTATGTACCCTCTTCAAAAATAGCAGTCAAAGGCACTTTCGACCAGTTTACTTTATTTTGAGTTACATTGGAGGGAATATCATTCACAAAAATATTGTTCTCTAAAGTTGAACCCT
>CAZXIQ010000175.1:0-4349 GCA_964640785.1 uncultured Bacteroidaceae bacterium
AACCTCATGATACAGTACAAGCTCGAGCATGACAGCTACAAGAGTGAGGGTAATACCGGCTTGTTGCCCAGCTTGGACCGTATGGACTATTTCGAGACAATGCTCGGTACTTTGGTAAAAGTCTGCAAGCCTCTTAGCAGTGATAAACCCGAAGAGGTGCAGAACCTTTATCTTAACTTCAGTCATAAAAATGCGAAGAATACAGATATGCGCAAGCACTTGAATGTTCGCATCATAGACATGACCACTTTCAACAATATGGATGAAAAGTACGCCAGCTTTACTCAAGGCGCGCTTAATGGTATTATTCACCCCATTGACAAAATTCTTGTATACAACGAAAATGAGATGCAGGGTAATGTGCTGAACGAGCGTATGCGTTTCGACATTGCATCGCTTCTGCCCGAGCTTACCAGCAACGGTGTGCGTTACAGTCGTTGGGGCAAGACAGGTGGTACTTGCGGTCACGGTGACTGGCACATTCCTCACGGATATTGTAAAAATATTGTCATAAGAGACGTATCTACAAAGTGGCACTACTTCTGTCCTCACTCTTGGGGTGCCAACTATTTGGGCGACGAGATTATCGTTGTAGGTAACTATGACTTTGAGTATATTCTCCCTCCCGTTCCCGCCGGAACATATGAGTTGCGTTTGGGTTATACAGCAACAAACATCCGTGCGGTTACACAGTTCTACGTAGACGGTAAGGTAACAGGTATTCCCGTAGACCTTAAAATCTACTTCAACGACGAGCGCATTGGTTGGATAGAGGATAAGGATACCGAGGACGAGGGTGTAGAGAACGATAAAACTATGCGTAATCACGGTTATATGAAGGCTCCCGACTCGTACTATTGTCAGCACACTGCCGGCCGACTCGCTCGCGACTACAATGGTGCAGGACGTATTATCATCACCCAAAAATATTTCGATGGCGGTCAGCACTCGCTCCGTATGAAAAAGGTTGATGAGGCCGAGGCTCGTGAGTTTAACCACGACTATATAGAAATAGTTCCCAAAGGTGTTATCACAGGTGTTGTACCCGAGGACAGACACTAATATATTAAATAGGATTATAAAAAAAGCATCGAATTTATTTTCGATGCTTTTTTTTATAATCACAAAGATTAGTCTTTGTACAAATGTAGAACTTTATATTTTACGTTCTAAAAATATTGAAATTAGTGTGAATAATTCAAAAAATAGTTCTAAATTTGTGAAAATAAACACTCGTCAGCAGTGGCCTTAATGAGGTTCCGGCTACTCGCTAATGATAAAAGAATTTATAGAACCTCGCAAAAATGAATGATTATGTATTGTAAGAACTGTGGAAAACCATTGAACGAAGGGGCTGCTGTTTGTTTGAATTGCGGAGTGAAAGCCGGCGATGGAAATCGCTATTGCCATAATTGTGGAGCGCAACCCGATCCTCTTGCTATGGTCTGTGTGAAATGTGGGTGCAACTTGAAAGCAGCACGTACCGGTGGCAATGCCTCGATGGATGGTGTTGTTAATTCCTTTGGCGCAGCCATAAAGAGTTGTTTTAACAAATATGCTGTTTTTGAGGGCAGAGCCAACAGAAGCGAGTATTGGTATTGGGTCTTGTTTAATATTATCCTCTGCTTTGTACCTTATTTAGGATGGATTGTTTTGTTAGGAACTATTATCCCGTCAATAGCAGTGGCTGTGCGTCGCTTGCACGATATTGGTAAGAGCGGATGGTACTATTTGATTTGTCTGATTCCTTTTGTCGGTTCGCTTTTGCTCCTCATCTGGTTCTGCAATCCCAGCAATGAGGGCGAAAATGAGTATGGTGCAAACCCCAATTAAGCCGCGATAATCTTTGTTGTTTGGGTTTATCCGGTTACGATAAACATTTTAAATATAAATTAAGGGCTGTCTCCAAAAATGGAAACAGCCCTTTTATGGTTCTTTTGTCTGTGTGTTTCTTTATTTCTTAGGCAGAGGCTTTGACCAATCGCCTATTGCCGAAAGATTTACTTTGCCCGGAGGCGTTGTAGCGTCGATGCGTGCAACCGGCAGTGTTATCTTTTCGCCGTTGAACATCAGTTCACCGCAAGTTTCGCGGTCGAGGCTTGTGTTCATGGCGCGGAAGAATGGGAACAAGTCCTCGCCGACAGCGATGGACATGTCTTCGACAGTCTCTTCCCAAGTGAGCACCTTGTCGGGTGTTTCCATCCAGCGTGTATACTGTATGTTTCTCCAACGGGGGTACCATGTTGTGCCGTAAACGTCGTCCATCTTTTGCCATATAATCCACGACTTTGTCCAGTCTTTTCCTTTGCCGCAACTATCGGCGTATGCTTGGTCGTTGGTGTAGCGTTTAAGGTCGAGGTTAAGATACTCGGGTGTGAAGTTCAGGTGGCAGTCTCTGTTGGCTCTGTCGAGCAGAGTGCTGTCGTACATTGCCATTATTTTTCCTTGGAACCATCCGGCGTGTGCCTCGCCTTGATTGTGGAAGGGCGACTCACCTGCTTTTTCGCCTTTGGCATTTTCGGGGCCGCCGAGTGTGTGGGCAAGTTCGTGTGCATATATTCCTATCAATCCCCAAATGTCGGTGCTGATTATTCCATTCTCTTTGGGCTTGTATGCGTTTACTGCCCAACCGCCGCCTCCGCCGGCTGCAAGCAACAGATACATGGGCTCGGGTGTGGGGGTCGATGGGTGCCAAGCCATTATCTGGTCGGTGATGCGTGGCATTTCCGTAACAACTGTCTGTTTCAGTGTCTCGTCCATGTTGGGGGTGTAGTATACGACAAAGCCGTCGAGGTTGGTCTCAAGCTCGGGGTAGATGGCTCCACCGCCGCCCCAGCCACTCTGTCCCGGACGGTGCTTTTCGCCAAAAGTCTTTTGATTCTCGCACAGCCATCCGAAGGATTCGTCTATTACCGCTCTGCGCCATTCGTTGATGGCTTTTTTGCGTGCCTTCTCTTCGTCGCTTGCTTGGTCGTGAATCTCTTCGAAGTGAATCTCTTCGCTGTAACCGCTGATGATTACTCTGCCGTCCTTGTAATTTCGGCGTGCGCGTACGGGCATTCCATTTTCTCCCTTTGCAACAACTTCCCAATTTTCATCAACCTCAATTACTGCATAGTGCGCGCCATTGCTTTTGTCGCTTTTGTCGGTGTATTTTGCTCCGAATGTTGCGGCAAGGTCGTTCATGCTCCACCCCTCGACGCTGTTTTGCGCATTTGTGAGAATGTATAGTGCGCCACCGTCGGCTACAAAATCTTCAAGAGCCTCGCACTCGGCTTTTGTGTATTTAGGAGCGTTTCTGTCGAGTTGTTGGGTAAGTACAATGTTGTATTTGTAGTTGGGTACCCAGCCGAAGGGGAATACCTTGTTCTCTTCGTCAAATTGCAGACGCATGCGGCTCACGCCATCTTCGTCGAGTACCGTGTTCAGTGAGGCCATTGAGGGGATTGCGCGATAGCCGTCGCCTCTTAATTGTGGCGGCATGCCCCACAGGTAGGCAAATGTACATTGGTGCGATACGTCTACAAGTACATTCAGGCCGTTGTCCTTTTCGGGCTTTACGGGCTTGGGAGGGAACTGTTTCGAGGCGTCTACGGGCAGTGTGATGCCTTTGTGCCACGCTTCTGTAATCTCGTCGTTGGTAAAAGTGCGCGGTTGCTGCGTGCATCCGACTGTAAGCAACAGAGCTGCGAGTGTTGCGAAAATGTGTGTTCTTTTCATATTATATATAATGTTTGGTTTTTTAAAGATGGGGCCACTAAACTTAATAAGGGGCAGAATGCCCCTTATTAAGTTTAACGATTATTTCTTAATTTCTCTTGCATGCGCTCTTTATATGTGTCGGCACTGCTGCTTGTGGGGAGAATTATCATAAGAATAAGATATGCAATACCAAATGTGAAAAATGAAAGAATAAGAGCAATTGCGAATATTATGCGCACAGCGCTTGTGTTTAGCCCGAAGTGTTCGGCAATGCCACTGCAAACGCCGGCTATCATCTTGTTGCTTGAACGTGTTATTTTTGCCATAATTAATCTGTTTTATGTTTAACTTGTCGAAAAGGGTATTATAAGATGCAAAAATATTAAAAAAAAGAACGAATCGTTGAAAAAAATAGTAATTTTTCAAAAAAAAAGCACAATTTTGCTGTAAATAGTGTATTTTTGTAGCCACTTTAGGTGGAGTATGTTTAAAAGTCATCTATTTTGTTGAAAATCACATGACACGAATCGTTCATAAAGAATGTCCGTTGTGCGGCAGTAACAAATTGCAGCACCAATTCTCGTGCAAGGACCAATTTGCGACGGGCGAGGAATTTGCAATATGTAAATGCGAAGAATGTTCTTTTG
>CAZXIQ010000176.1:0-4339 GCA_964640785.1 uncultured Bacteroidaceae bacterium
CAAATATTCAACTAATTATAATATATATCACGCGCCACTTTTGGCATCATTACCAGTTTTGTCAATAGGCACTCGACGGTGCTGTCGTAACCGCTTATAACACCTGCGTCAAGTAGTCTAAGGCCTGTCCGGTAGAGTCGCATCTGCACTGTGCCGGCAAGGCATTGCGATACATTGACTATGATTATGCCACGTTCGATGGCTGCTTTTAGAAGTTTTATGAATGATGGCTTTTGCGGCGCATTGCCTGCACCATAGGTTTTTAATACGACTGCACGCAATCCGGGAGTGGATAGAATGTTATCAATGATATTTTCTTGTATTCCGGGAAACAGTGTAAGCACTACCACATTTGTATCGTATTTGTAATGTGGTAGCAGAGGTTTCGAAAAATCGACTTTTGCTATTTTTTCACAGTCATACTTTATGTTTATTCCGGCAGTGGCAAGTGCCGGGTAGTTGTAGGACCGAAATGCGTTGAAATTTTCTGCATTTATTTTTGTGGTGCGGTTACCTCGCAGTAGATTGTTCTCGAAAAATATGCACACTTCGGGGACAATGGGGCGACCTTCTTCGTTGCGCGCAGCAGCAATTTCAATTGCTGTTATAAGATTTTCTTTGCCGTCTGTGCGTAACATTCCTATTGGCAGTTGGCTGCCTGTGAGAATTACAGGCTTGCTAAGATTTTCTAACATGAAACTTAAAGCCGATGCTGTGTAGGCCATAGTATCGGTGCCATGCAGAATTACAAACCCGTCGTATTTTTCGTAATTGTCGCTTATTATGCGTACAAGTTTTGCCCAAGCAGTGGGTTCTATGTCCGAAGAGTCTATTGGCGACGAGAAACAGTATGAGTCTATTTGGCAATTAAATTGTTTGAGCTCGGGAACATTTTCCAGAAGTTTGTCAAATTTAAAACTTTCAAGTGCTCCTGTTTCTCTATTTTCTATCATCCCTATTGTTCCACCTGTGTATATCAACAGTATGGAGGTGTTATTTTCTTCTGACATAGTTGTTGTTGATTGAATAAAAAAGTCAAGCAGATAAAAAACATCTGCTTGACTTTTTGGGTTTATTCGTTTATAATGATTCGCCAAAGTCGGCACGATATTTGGCTGCAAGTTTCTCTTGCCAGTCTCCTATCGGTTGCAAACGGCCAAAGAAGAAACGAAGTACATTAGGTTCGTCCTCCCACTTCAGACCGCCAATAAGGTCGCGGTTGTCGTATACCCATTTAACGCGGTCGGCGCAATATTTTATTTGTGATAGTGTAAACACACGGCGGGGAACGGCAAGACGAACTAATTCAAGCTCGGCAAATTTCTCGGTTCCATCGGGGTTGCGTTGCTCCGAGAGTGTTCCGCGCTCCATTCCACGTACTCCACCGGCAATGTAGATTGCTGTTGCAAGTGCTGCTGCGGGATATTGGTCGTGAGGTATATGAGGCAGAATTTCTCCGGCATTAACATGGGCACCAAGACCGCCGGCGGGCTTAATCATGGGCACACCATATTTGTCGAGTTCATCAACCAGATATTGTATGAACTGAGGACCTTGACTTATATATTCCATGTCTAATGTTTCGAGCAGACCTACTGCCATTGCCTCCATGGAGCGTACTTCCATACCTCCGTATGTGAGGAAGCCTTCGTACAATGGAATAAAACCTTTCATCTTGAGTATAAGTTCCTCGTTGTTCGAGATTATTGCACCGCCACGAGCAAAGCTTAGCTTGCGTGCCGAGAAGTATACAAGGTCCATCACATCGGCAAGCTTGTGCATTATTTCTTTGATGCTCATGTTTTTGCACATCTCTTCGCGGGTCTTCATGAAGTAAAGGTTGTCCTGCAACAGCGATGCGTCGAGTATGCTTAAAATACCATTTTCTTTACATATTTCAGCTACCTCCAACATATTTTGCAGGCTTACAGGCTGTCCGCCAATGAGGTTGGTACCTGCCTCTATTCTTATGAAGGCGATGTTTTTTGCTCCTAACTCTTTAATTGTTTGTTTCAATCGAGGTATGTCGAAATTACCTTTGAAAGGAACATCGTTTTGTGGTTCGAGGCCTTCGGGAGCAAGCATTTCTATTACGCTGCCTCCCATTCGGGTGATGTGGGCCTTTGTTGTGGTGAAGTGGAAGTTCATGATGGTGAACATTCCCGGCTTTACAAATGTTTCGGCAAGTATATTTTCGCATGCACGACCTTGGTGGGTAGGCAAGAAATATTTTGTTCCGAATACTTCTTCTATTGCGTTTATCAAGCGGTTGCATGTCTCGGAGCCTGCATAGGAGTCGTCGGCTATTGACATTGCTGCAACTTGTTTGTCGCTCATAGCGTTTACGCCAGAGTCGGTTATCATATCCATGAATACATACTTGTTCTGAAGAAGGAATGTGTTGTTGCCGGCCGCGTTGATTATTTTTAGTCTCTCTTCGACTGGTAAGAGGAATAATTTTTGTACAACGCGTACTTTGTGCATTTCTAAGGGCACTTGTTCTTCTGCTTTGTAAAATTTTACGTTCGACATTTTTGTTTCTCTTTTATAGATTTATATTTTTACTAACTTTTGTTAGTACAAAAATAGTGATTCTTTTTTTATTTTTTATTATTTACTATGATTTTTTCACTATAAATGCTGTTATTGTCATAAATTATACGGCGAATGTATATGCCTTGTGGCAGATACTCTGTGTTGTTGCCTACATATTGCCCTGAAAGATTGTAGTATTTTACTTCGATTATTTCTGCTTTTTCAGCTTTTGTGTTTATAATATCGGTCTTTATATCTTCAATTTGATAGCCTGTTACTGTGTCGTTTGTTACGAATCTGTTGTAACTGCTGTAAAGATTTGTGGTGCCGGGTGTGGGGTGATACAGTTCATATAATTTGTCACTTCCATTGGGATAGCGTCCGAAACTTTTATCGTCTTTGTGTGGGGTGTATACAATTTCGTCGCGCCACAGGAGTGTGCTGTCTGTTTCGTTGTATGCGCTTAATATTAATTTTCCGCCGGCCGAGGGTAGCTTGAATGGAAGGTGTAGCTCGCGATTGTCGGGCTCTTCATCTGCCCATAGTATGCAATGGCTGTGTGGGGCAATGAGGGTTTTTCTGTTTGCTTTTTGGGGAATTCTGTATAGGCGTGGGTTGTCCTCAGTGTTGCTTATATAGAGCCCGGCAATATTGTACACCGTGTCGGTGCGGTTGTACAATTCTACCCAATCGCTTTTATCGAAATTGTCGTTGTATGTTATTTCTTTGTTTGCTCCAAGCTCATTTATGCGTATTGCGGGAACAAGATGGTTGTGGAGCGAGTCTATTCTTTCGAATTTTGGTGTTATTTTGTAGCTGTTGCTGCTTATGTTAAATTCGAATGATGTTTGATTGTAGTTTGGCTTGCGGTTTTTTGTACTCTCTTGGTCGCTCAGTTCTATGTCGCTTGTTGTGCGAATGGTCCATCCGCTGAATTTATATCCATAAGGTACATCGACCGATAGTGTGCATTTGCGTCCTTTGTTCATGTAACCTGCAAAAATTCCTGTGGGCACCTCTACTCCATTTATGTATAGTGCTGTTTTTACTGTTGGCTCTATGCGTACCTTTGCGGGCTCTCCGAGTGAAAAATATGATGCTATTTGTGATAAATATGTTTGTCGTCTGTTTTTGGCAAATTGTTTGAATCTTGTGGCGTGTGAATTAATATCGTAGCTTTGTCCCCATCGTTTGCGGTGGTAGACAATTTCGTGTGTGATAAGTGTTTTTATGCTGTCGATAATTGTATTGAAACGTTCTTCGCGCATGATTCCACCTATAATGGCTGTTGCGTGGTCTATAAATTTATCGCGGAAATAGGGGTTGTCTTTTAATTTCTGGAAGATTTTTCCTGTGTATGCGTTTATATTAGAAAGTCCCGAACGATCGGTTGCTGTAAATTGGTTGTAATATTCGTTGCTGAATCCATGATCGAGGTCGAATAGTATCCAACGGAAGCGTCCCGCGTCGCGATTGCGGTAGAATTTAACATTGTTGCTCATCCAGTCTGTGTTTGCTGCAAAGCTTTGTATGACAACGTAGTTTATATATTCGTCTATGTCAATGATGTTGCATATTTTGTCGAATTGCGTTTTTGTGTTATTGTCTTCGGCCACAAGTTGCAGTAGTTCTTCGAGTACTACTTTGTCGCCTAATATTTTATTGTCTGATGCGGAATTATAAATAAAGTCCAGATTTTCTTTTTCGTAGCCCCAATTACTGTATACATGGTGGTGGTTGGAACGTTCGCGTATGTTTATTATGCCGAAATATTCGCCATTTATAAAATGTATGGCAGGTTGGT
>CAZXIQ010000177.1:0-4334 GCA_964640785.1 uncultured Bacteroidaceae bacterium
GAAACGGAGTATAACAAACTTTATATAATATTATGTCGAACTCACGTTAAGATAGGCTGCGCAGTTGGCTGCGCCTCGGGATAAAAATAAACAAGTTTATTTTGTTCTCCTCTCGGCTTGCACTATTTTTGCAAAAAAAGCACCATTATGGATGATGTTAAGAAAATGATGTATGTTCATGGCTTTGCCTCTTCGGGTAGTTCGGGTACTGTGATGACGTTGCGCCGCTATTTCCCCGATTGGCGTGTGATTGCTCCCGACCTGCCTGTGGACCCTTTCGAGGCTCTTGACATGTTGCGTGAAATTGTGCAGAAAGAGCGTCCCGAAATTGTGATAGGCACCTCTATGGGCGGAATGTATACTCAGCAGTTGTGGGGTGTGCCGCGCATTGTGGTTAATCCGTCGTTTGAAATGTCGCGCACATTGCTTTTCAATCACATGGGCAAGCATAAGTATACTGCCAAGCGCAAGGATGGTGTTACTGAGTTTCGCATAGACAAGAGTGTTGTTGAGCGTTTCAAACTGATGGAGAAAAATCAGTTTGATGGCGTTTCCGAAGATGAAAAACGTTTGGTGTATGCTCTTTTTGGCAACAAGGACAAGATTGTGAATTTTCGCCCTCTGATGGTGCGGCTGTATGGCGAGGAGCGTTGTCTGTGGTTCGACGGCGAGCATCGTCTCAACGATACAGTGGTAAAGAAGAACCTTATTCCTCTGATAAAAGAACTTTCTTGTGAGTTCTCGGGTGAATAAACTGTTTTTTCTAATGATTTTATATAATTTTAAACATTCAATAAAGCTGTTTATTAAAAAATAGTTCTATATTTGCAACGTCCATTTAGGGCAAAATTTAAAGTTTGTAGTTTATGAACAGTAATTCAAAGAATATTGAACATGTAAAGAGTGGCATCCGGCAACGAGCCGTAGGTGCTGATGTTTGCGTGTGACAAGTTCTTTGAATTGTTGGACACCCTCCGACAAGCAGGGGATAATGTTTCCTTTGTTCATGGGGTCGGGTTTATGTAGTTACCTCTTTTGATGAGGTTTTTTTTGTCGCTATTCCTCAAGCATGCTATCTTGTGTTTGTGGATATCCTTTTATTATTTAACGTCTGTTCTATGTGATTAAGAAACAGATGTTTAATTATGGCGATTGAGGTAAATATTACCTTAATTACTGTTTGTTTTTATATTCTACGGTAGTTTTTACCATTAAATATCGACTGCAAAGCAAACAAAAACTGTCCATCTTGGATAAGAGGGACGAGAAAAACTTTAGTTTTTCGGAGGGAGTTTGAAAAAAGCAATGGATTCTCGAACGCCCCCGGCCTAAAGGCCACCCCCTCTTAGCCAAGAGGGGGAGTTGTTTACTGCGCTCGTGCTTGTAATTTTGATAGCGCTGTGTTTTTTTTGAAAGTAACATTTTGCAATAAACCTATCAATAAAAATACTAAGCAAGGGTAAAATAAACTATAAAGAAAAAGAACCCTCTATCGCCATAATAAACCCATTAATCTGATTGTTTCATTCCCGGGCAGCAACTTTTGCGGTTGCCCATAAAAACTATAAGCTATGATAAATAAAAATACAGATAATTTAGACGATTTTTTCTTAGACGATTTTGAAATTCCATTACCCGATTTAAAAAACATGCCATCTGCGGCATGCGACAATTCGGGCGAAGAGTGGGAAAAAGAATATTCCTTTGTACCCTATGAAAGCAAAGGCACTACCTACAATATTCCCCGAGCAAAAGGAAAGGCGCGTTGCAAAATAGGCAAAGACCTGCGATTTGCGGTTGATGGTTACGATTTTGTATCGCTGCTGCAAGACCGTAACTCGCTGTATATTGACGGTGCAATCAGTGGTCGCACCTTGAATTTTTCTCTCGAAGACCTGAATTCCTACTTCAGCAACGAGCATCTGTTAGTGGCGCTCTACAAAGAAGGTTGCCCTAATCCGTTGAAAATATGCTTTTTTATTCCCGAGGCCGAGGCGTATTTATTCACAGTGAGTTGTCTGTCGTCACAATATACATACGGTCGCTATTTTCTGCTTGTCAGCGGTGTTTCTGTCGATGACGAGCTTGCTCCACACGACACAATGGGCGGCAATGTGCGTTACTCATTCTCGCTGTTGCAGCATGGCGAGTGTTTGCAGGGGCTGCACCCCATAGTAACGCCCCTTTCGATGAGCAAACGCGGCGACGAGGTTACCGGCAATGTAACCATGCGCATGTCAATAGAAAAGACGAATGCCGATGCCGACCTTCTATTTTACTGCATTTCAGAGGATCATAGAATTATAAGCCATGCAAACAGAACTTTGTGTGTCGATAGGCGCAAAAAGACTGTCAGTGTTAATTTTTTTACGAGTGACATTTGGGTAAAAGGCAGCTATCGCATTTACATGTTGCATAATGGCGAGCCTTTTGCATTGGCCGAGTGTTATTACGACGGCAATATGTTCAGTGTGTCGTCGATGCGTAATCTTGTCATTGCCGAGAACGATTATTTCTTTGCCAAATACATGCTTTTCGGCGAATATGCCGAAAGCTGGCGTTTGTTGGCGAATATGCCGGGCTACACAGCCGGCAAGCAACATGTAATATCAACGGTCAGTAATCTTGTGATGAATAGCTACCGCAATAAACGTCACTTAAAGACTATATATGGGCATTGTAATTACATTCTCAACACATTTGATAAGGGATTCCTTAATGCCTTTGTGCCGCTTGTCACCTCGTGTCGCATCTACGATGTGGGCGATTGCGCCTCGTTGGTTGAGCAGTGTAGCACCAGCGGTACATGTGACGCTGTTAATGAATTTTTCTCCGGTTCGTGTGATGTTGTAGTGCTTAACAATGTGGGCGCACTTGCAGCATCGTCGGCCAAGGCAGTGCTTGCCCGAATAGAGACGTGGCTGAAATCAGACAATAATAATTCGCTTTTCCTCTGCGGCGCTTCTTCTGAGGTGCGCATGCTGTTTGAGACCTCGCCTGTTCTTCAGGAATTTTTCCCACGCGAGAATGTTGTTGTTCATGGAAGTTATACTCTTGCCGAGCAGGTACATTACATGCAGAAATTATTTGCCGAATACGACTTTTATCCTACTCGCGATGCCGAGGCGCAACTCTTGGCATACCTTACCGATGCCTATCGGGACGGAGCGACCATTGGCTGGCGTGCCGACGAACTGAAAGCACTGTTTGTCGAGAGTATATACCCACGCATTCGCGAACGTGTGGTAGCTCATTGTAGTGCAGATATGGAGAAAAACCTGAAACTGCTGTCTACCGTACTCCCCGAAGATTTGCAGTTACCGCCCGTCGTAGCGAAAATATCTACATTCGACAATATGATGAGCGAGCTGAACTCGATGATAGGTCTTAAAAATCTTAAACAGCACTTCAATACGCTGTTCAGCAATATGAGGTTCCACGAACTGCGTCGGGCCGAGGGGCTTGCCGTGCCTGCAATCACCACAGGACACATGATTTTTACCGGTAACCCCGGAACAGGAAAGACAACAGTTGCCAAAATGGTGGGTAAGATATTTAAGTCGTTGGGGCTGCTTTCCAATGGTGAAGTGATTATTACCGAGCGCGCACGCATTGTTGGCAGGTACATTGGCGAGACCGAACGCAACATGCAACATCTGCTTGAGCAGGCACGCGGAAATGTGCTTTTCATTGATGAGGCCTACACCCTGTGCGACGGTGCCAACGACCGCAAAGACTTCGGCGCCCATGTGATTGATTCTCTGCTGACAGTTCTTTCGCAACCCAATCCCGATATTCTGGTGATAATGGCGGGCTACAAAAAAGAGATGGAGCGCATGATGCTTATGAATCAGGGGCTCGAGGGGCGTTTCCCCTACAAGTATCATTTCGACGACTATTCGGTAGATGAACTTATGCAGATAGCCGACAATCTTTTTGCAAAGAACGATTATACCCTTTCGCCCTCGGCGCGCATCGCTCTTTACGATGGTATAACAGATGTTTACAACAACAAAGACGAGCACTTCAGCAATGCCCGTTGGGTGGGGCAGTTGGTAGCCGATGGCATAATTCCTGCCATGAGCACACGTGTGTTGTCCGGTGGCGGAATTGTCAATCGCGAGACGCTTACTCTTGTTCATTGCAGCGACGTTGCTGTCGCACTCGAACGATTCGGTTGCAAGAAACCCGAACATAAGCCGCGTCGATGCGTCGGCTTTTTATAGGCTGTAAAAATCGGTCGGGGTCGAAAAATTGGGCCCTGACTTACTTTTTTTACTTTTGGTA
The DNA here is from genome assembly GCA_964640785.1 of uncultured Bacteroidaceae bacterium. Taxonomy (GTDB): domain Bacteria; phylum Bacteroidota; class Bacteroidia; order Bacteroidales; family Bacteroidaceae; genus HGM04593. The sequence continues at coordinate 4,288 of CAZXIQ010000177.1, forward strand.
ATGATGCCAAAAGTGGCGCTTTTTGAATAAAAATTACGTGGTGAGAA
>CAZXIQ010000178.1:0-4318 GCA_964640785.1 uncultured Bacteroidaceae bacterium
GTATTAAAGAGGAAAAACCAACAGAAGCACCTACAACCAAACGTCGCGGCATCAGAAGAGCAACCACAAAAAGCGAGTAAAAAAATTTTTGCATAAATAACATTCAACGAAAGGTTGCGCCAAAAAAAAAAATTTTTGGTGCAACCTTTTTACATATTTAAAGTTTGACGAACAACCGGAATTTAATAATTTCGGGCACACAACACAAATACACAAGAAAATGAAACTCACTGTACTTGTCGATAATACACCCGACGATGCAAACGAATTAAAAGCCGAGCATGGGCTCTCATTCCACATACAAGAGGATGAAAAAAACATTCTTATAGATGTTGGAGCAACATCACTTTTTGCAGAGAATGCTCGCAAAATGGGCATTAGCATTGAAGAGACAGATTATCTTATTCTCTCTCATGCTCATGCCGACCACACAGGTGGGCTTGCAACTTTTTTGGCCATAAACGACAAAGCAAAAATATATCTTTCGTCCAACGTTTGCAGACGACACTGTTTCTCCACTCGCAACGGAACCAAACGCGACATTTCCATAGAACACAAATTACTGCAACAACATGAAGAACGATTCATCTTCGTAGACAAGAACACCACAATAACAGACGACATAGCATTAATATGTGAAATTCCAAGCATTTACCCAGAGCCAACAGCAAACAAGACACTACTCGCAAACGATGCTCCCGATGATTTTTCACATGAGCTTGCAGTGGTTGTAACAAGCAACAAAGGAACCGCAACAGTAATATCACCATGTTCGCATCGGGGTATTTTAAACATACTCAATGCTGCAAAAGATTTAAATATTACGAACTTTATAGGCGGGCTGCATCTTCTTGACTCGGACAGCAAGCATCTATTCGAGAGTGAAGATGAAATTAATGGCTTGGCACATGAAATTTCAAAAAGAGACATTTCGCTTTATACAGGTCACTGCACAGGCACTACAGCAAAAGAAATTTTGTCCAAGGAGTTAGAAAGTCGCTATACAGAATTTCATTCGGGATTCTCAATATCGTTATAAGGTTGATGCATGCCACGACTGACAGTGCAATTGCGAGTCGGCCGAGTATTCTTTCATTTTATTCTTTAGTGTCTGTCCTCGGGTTTTGTAGGGTCGTTAATAATGTTCAGCGGAACGAATTCAATATAATCCAGAAAACCTTCAATATAATCATATCCGCCCATTTTTTTAAAATACTCGTTAATATTTCTGAAACGTATCCAATGTTCGCCTTCTACAAGGTGCTTTATGCAAATTATCTTACGTACATCGTAGTGTGAGTTCCTTACAGGAACATATTCACCATAATAACGACATTTATAAACATCGGGAGCCTTCATCCATCCGCGGTTGCGCATCTGCTTGTCAAGTTCCACTCCATTGTCATAGGTTTCGTTGTCGAGTTTCCACCCTACACGCTCGCTTTTTGTATATATTCCTAAATCTATAGGAGAACAACATACTTTCCCATCGAAATATATTTGTAATAAACGTGTTGTTGCTGACTCTTCTTCAACCCATATGCGAAACGCTACTCTTATTTCATAAGTTCTGCTTGGTAGTGGTGGCAGTTTAAATGCTAAATCATACATGTTCAACAACGTTAAACAATCGCCCATCCAACCATAATAATTATTACTATATTCATATGGAAGTTGTTCTTGGATATAATTCTTTATTCCCTTGCAATATCCATTGGGAATAGATTTTAATTCTCCATTTTGCCATATATTGTTGCTCGAAAATTCCGGTTGCAACGAAGCAAGGTCCAGTCGTATGCGTTCGTTAAGAATGTTACCCACCATTTCATCGTCGTTGTAAATAAGAATTTTATCAATAGGGTGGATTAATCCATTGTCGGAGGTTGGGACAAAATGCGCATACTCCTCACTCATTTGCGTAAATTCCGTTAATTCTATGACGCGAACATTAAGATGGTTACGCATTTCAAGATTGTAAGGCACTTTTCGCTTGGAGTAATTTAAGTAGATGTTTGCAACCTCTGCTTGACTTAATGGCTTTAGCGCTTTCATCATTTTTCCCATCATGGTGGGGTAGTAATTATATTGGTCGTGGCCGGGAATATATATTATGTCAAAAACCTCGGCTATGGACGCGTGGCGCGAAAAGACAATTTTGTTGTATGGTATTTCGCCTTCCACAAAATGATAGGCTACAAATTTGTAAAGTGCATTGCGCGGGCTTTTATAATTATTTTTATCCTCTGTTCCGTACCATTTCTCGGCAAAGGCTTTAAGGTCGTCAAGAGTGTGTATTCCATTTTTGTGGAACACTTCGTCGGGCTCTATAAAGGCTGTGTATTTTATATATTTTTTCGTGGGGATAAATTTTTGAATCAATCCGCCCACTTCGGGCACTTTGTATGTTATATCCCTGTCCTCAGCTATTATATCGGCAAAGCCTGTCTCTTTTATTGCGCTGTTGAAAAGACTGAAAAACTTATGTTTTTCTATTTGTCCGGCCAGAGTAGTGGGCAACGGGCTTATGGGAGTGTCTATTATGTGTATAACTCCATTTTCAACATCATTGTCGCCTGAGATTATTGCGGAATTATTGTTAAGCATTATGTAGAAACGTTCGTCGGTAACCTTGTAATTGATGACCAACGTGCGGTCGTTGAAATTCCATTTAGGAATTGCACCTTCGCCAAAATCGGCTGTGTGATAGTTCTTATCAATAAGATGGTTGCGGGCGATGACCGTCGCCATTGAGTCGGTGAGGTCTTCTATAAGCGGCGACGTTATTCCCGTCCAAATGGGTGCTTCTGTATCTTTTGTTGCGTGGTAGATGCTGTCCTGCTTTTGTACATATTTTTCTACTGCGTCATTATCGGGCAGGAATAGTGTATATTGTCCGTAAGTGGACATTAGTCCCAAAAGATTCGCCTGCTTGAGCATGGTTATAAAATGCGAGTATTTGTCGCTACGGTTAAGCAAAAAGTCGGCAATTGTCTCGCCTGTGAAGGTGTAACGGTTGCTCTTGTCAATATCATCGGTGCATGCCACGACTGACAGTGCTATTGCGAGTATGTAGAGTATTCGTCTCATTTGTTTTTAGTGTCTGTCCTCGGGGCCTTACAAGGTCGTTGATCACGCTTAACAGCACAAAAATAACCTATATTTTTTAAAGAACAAGCATGTATTTCAAAATTTTATTTAAAAAAAAGGGGGGGGTAATCGCCTGATTATCAATACAGTAAAAACAAGTCTATATTATCACCCGATAGAGTAAAGTATTGGAAAACCGCCTAAGTAATTTTGAAAAACCACTTAGGCGGTTTAAACAATAGAACTTCCCTTAAATTAGATATTATTCAATCCTTCTTGTGTAAGAGTAGTAAACTCTTTTTCACTAAGCACATTTATACATTTTTCAAGGTCGTTGGGACGTATAATCACGCTTGCTGTGGAACCTTGTGCAAAAGCATACATATACTCAATGGATATTCCGGCCTCGGTAATTGCAGCCAATGCAACTTCAAGTGCACCGGGAACATCGGGGCATTGAATACAGATTACATCGTTAAGGGTAGCCGCAAAACTATTTTCGCGCAACAAGGCGCAAGCCTTTTCAGGGTCGGATACAATAAGGTGCAACACACCAAACTCGGCATTTTCGGATACCGTAAACGCCTTCATGTTTATTCCTGCTTCGCTGAAAATTTTTGCTACCTGACTGAATCGTCCTAAACGATTCTCAAGGAATACGGATAGTTGTTTTATTAGCATTTTTTTCTGTTTTGAAGGTGAAACAATTTATTATTCAAATTTACGGTGGTCAATGGCATGCTTGGCCTTGCCCATGCTGCGCTCAATGGTATTGGGCTCAACTATTTTAATATTGGGCGAAATACCTACTACGCTCTGTACTCTTGCAGTGATACGTTTTTTAAGGCTTGCAAGCTCGGTTATTCTATCGGTGTAATATTCGGGATGAACCTCTACCTGTATGTCAAAAGTATCGGTATTATTTACCCTGTCTACCTCAATCAAATAATAAGGCTCGCACTCGGGGAATTCCAGAATTATGCTTTCAATGGTCGAGGGGAACACGTTTACACCGCGTATGATGAGCATGTCGTCGCTGCGACCTAAAATTTTGCTCATTCTTACTGCTGTACGGCCACACTCGCATGTTTCGTAGTGCAGAGTGGTGAGGTCGCGTGTGCGGTAACGTATCATGGGCATACCCCATTTTGTAAGATTCGTAAACACAAGCTCACCTTTTTCACCGGGAGGCAGCGGTTCGAGTGTCTCGGGGTCGATAATTTCGGGGTAG
>CAZXIQ010000179.1:0-4271 GCA_964640785.1 uncultured Bacteroidaceae bacterium
TGTCGTTTTGCATTGTTTTGAACGTGGGGGCGCAGTGCATCGTGGGGCTAAGGCTTGGCGAGCGCGATTATAAGGGGGCAAACAACGCGTTCTTTTCGGGTTTTATGCTGACGCTTGCGGCGACGCTCTCATGGGCACTTTTCTCGTACTTCTTTTCGGTTGAAATTTCGAGGTTTATGGGCGCGGACGAAAGTTTGCTTTCGGACTGCTCGGTCTATCTAAAAGTTTCGGCAATATCAATGCCCATGACGTCGCTTGTGTTTTATTTAAGCGGGGCTTTGCGCGCGCAGGGAAGGCCGATGGTATACCCACCCTCGACACGCATACCTGAAGTGATAAGTGCTCCGGCTGCAACAATGGCACCACTCTCGACAACCGCATTATCCAGCACAATAGCTCCCATGCCTATGAGACAACTGTCCTCTATTATGGCTCCGTGTATCACAGCATTATGTCCTACTGATACATTGTTCCCGATTATTGTCTTTGAACGTTTATACAATGTATGAATCACTGCACCATCCTGTATATTTACCTTGTCACCAATTGTAATACTGTTTACATCACCGCGCAACACGGCTCCGTACCATATTGAACAATCCTTTCCCATATTTACGTCGCCTATTACAACTGCATTTTCGGCGAGGAAACAATTTTCTCCTATCTGAGGAGCGATTCCTTTTATTTCTTTTATTATTGCCATAGTATTTTATTTGTTTGCATAAAGATAGTGCAAATTGAGTAGATGGGAAAATAAGTAACAGTTTAAATTTATATCACCATTTTTTTAGAGCAAAAATAGGATGTTTTATTATTTTTGAATATAAAAAACGGCGAAATTAACGATGCTGTTTCTATATAAAACTTTTTTAAAAATTTAAACAGTTTCTAAATAAATTCATTTTCTCTAAAATAGCACTTCTTAAGCAAGTCTACACATCCTCAATTCCTTTAAGGGTCTGCTTGAGCAACGTATCGAGAGTATCATCGTCGCTGTCACGCTCCTTGTTCAACTTGACCAAAAAATCGGTCATCGTCTTTATAGCCTGATTAATTGTCGAAGGGTCCTCACAATCATTTGTAAGTTTCTCCAAACGCTGTATGAGACGATGAAAAAGATTAAGCATTTCACTGCGCACATCCTCTATTGTAATTTCTTCTTTTTTTGCTTTTCTTACCATGAGTATATATACTTTTATTCAGCAAGCAAAGATACGCTCCATTTGAATTTATCAGTTTGTAGAAATAACATTATCTACTCTTGACAAATGAAAATGTTAATTCTGCAACCTCATTCGGTCGTTTTATAGTTTCTTTTGCAGCAAAAAAAATTATGAAACTATTAACAGGTATTATGACAGGGCTGACCGGTGGGTTACAGCTCTATTCGGGAGTAAAAAGGCTGTTTGGTGGCAAAGACCGCCGAGCCGAACGTATTATGGCCAATGCTCGTGCAGCCGAGCAAGCATGGTACAAACGTAACTACTATAATGATTACTTTAATAGTAGTATGGCGCGTGCTGCAATGAAACGTGTCGAGGATACACTGAGCAGAAATAGCAGACAAAACAGAGCCTATGCAGCAGTAACGGGTAGCACACCCGAAATGTCACTCGCATACAACGAACAAGGGGTAAAGGCCGCAGAAAACATGGCTACGAACATTGCATCCCAAGAGAGCGACAGACGCGCATCGGTCGATGCACAACATCTGCAAAATCAAAATTCACTGTACGGACAACAATTAAAAGCTCAAATGTACGACGACAGTGGTGGAGATGAAGAACTGCTTGGTGGAATGTCGCTCATTGAAAAAGCCATCGAAGGGGTTAATTGGGGCAATGAATTTAAAAATTTAAAAAAGAAGAAATAAGAAATATTTTCATATATCCAATGTTATCAATCTTTTTTATGACTTTTTAGAACTTAAAACAGTTTCTTACGATGAAAAAGAATTTGCAAGATTTTTTTTACAACGCCGAAGCCCTGATACTTCTTGCCGAAATTTTGCACAAAGTATTAGCATCGCGTGGCCGATGGCGGGCAATAGAAAGTTGCCACAAAAAAAATACAAATATCGACAAACGATTCGAAGAGATATTCAAACGCTTGCACAAAAGTATTGATTATCGTGCAGACAAAGCCGACAAAATGCTTAAATGCAAAATCACAAGCATGGCTCTGCCCGAAAACGACACAACGTGTATAAATATATCAAATCTGCAACCTAAAAAATTAAAAACAAAAACGCATAATTAAAGAACTATAAATATGTTAAACAAAAAATTCGAAAACAAAGGAATCTACGGATATGCAAAATCCAAAGATAAAAAAAACATTGATGCAATCCTCGACAGCGCTGCCATAGCAAACGGAGAGACACTCGATGACTTTCAACCGGCAAAAGAACTTGACGAAGTAGAAGAAAGCATTGAAAGAGCAGAAAAATACAATAATCTGCTTTCGAACAAAGAAGAACGCAGCGCACATTACTACAACGCGGCACGTGAAAGCCTTGTTCCACAAGATACAGAGGAACGCCGCAGACGCAATTTTGTACTCTCGCGCAACATTGCCGACGACGCAGTAAGCGAATATTACGAAAACAGCGTTCGTCCCGAGTTTGAACAACAACGTATGCGTGCCGAAGATAATGCTGCAAAAATGTATGAAAAAACAGCGACAATACCCGGCGTGCATCCATTCACCTCACTTGGAGCAGCACGCCAAGCAGCCGACCCTGCAAAAGTGGTGAACCAAACAATGGAAAAACTCGACAATGAACAACTCAACAAACTTGCCGACGCCTATGCCCGTTACGGTGGTCTCGACCCCGAAAGTTATCGCGAGGCGGTGCTGAAACCCGGCATCGAGAATCGTTTATACGACGAGTATATCAAAGAGAGCAGACCTAAAAACAGTTTGGAATACGTTGCCCGCAACGCATACGATAATTCACTCGTCGGAAAACTTACAAACATTACCTTGGATGAATATTCGCAGACAAAAACCCAACGCGACATTGATAATGAGGCGATGCAACAATATGGTGCAAACAGAGCAGAAAATTTTGCCGCAGGAGTAGGTTCGTTGCTCATCGACAGCGGAATATTTGCCGGGCTTGGAGGCGCAGCCACAAAAATTACAGGCAAGGCAACATCGGCAATATCAAAAAACCTTACATCACGAGTGTTTGCCAAAGGGGCACCACGCGGGCTCAGCCAAGAGGCTGCACGTCGCATAGTAGACCGTACATTCATAAACAACATCGGCACACGCATTGCCACAAGCGGCAGTGCGCAAGGCCTTACATTGGGTGCTTATGATGCAACAAACAGTGTAGCCGATGACATACTCTATGGCGACAGCATCGATACAAGCAAGGCTGCCGGCTCATTTGCAAAAGGTTTCGGCACAGGTATAATGTTGGGCGCAGTAGGCACACCCCTGAAAATGAAAGCCACCGGACTTACAGGAGGTAAAAAGATGGCTGCCACGGCAGGAGTTTTAAGTGCCGAATCGGCAGTGTTTACTTTAGGTACAGAAATCGACAAATTCGCCAACGATATTGAAATTGAACCCATCGACCTGCTGACCGATTTTGGCGAAAGTGCGGCAACATTGCTTGCCATGCGCATGTCACATTGGAGACCAAAAGGTTACAGAGAAAAATTGAGCAACGACGGACGTCTGAAACCCTCACTTTCTTTCAACGCGGTCGAGCGTCAAGAGATACGCGACGCAGGTGTCAATCCCGACAAATTTATTTCATCAATAGAACAGGAACTGCATCCACGCTATCCTTCACTGCATGGAAATGCACGTCGCGAATTTATACGCAGCTACGAGGGGCTTATGTCCACCGAAGGGCTTTCGGCCTCTACGCGCGCAAAATTGCTATATATTGTTGAAAACAAAATTACAAGTACTCCTCCTGTTGCAGTTGATTGCGACGTTGAAATGTCCAATGGTACGGCCCTTGTAAACATCATTGACAATGCCGGAAGAAACGTGCAACGCCTCGCTTTTGAATCGCGTGCCAAGGCCGATGCATTCATAGAACGCAACAGCGGACTTTTGCGTCGCAACCGCATTGCCACCATAGAAGAGACGTTCCAACGTAGCATCGACTCGGAAAATTTCTTCAGACAAGCCGGAGAATATGCAAAGGAAACAGGCATAAGTGTGGATGAAATTTCCAATGCCATGTACAAAAAAGCCAAGCAACAATCTCTAAGCAGCAGAGAGCTACAACTTCTCGACGATATTAT
>CAZXIQ010000180.1:0-4203 GCA_964640785.1 uncultured Bacteroidaceae bacterium
CCTTTACGGTGTTTTAAACGAGCAGGAAAAGGTATGGTGCGAGCGCGCCTTCCATGTTTATGTCGCGCAGTGCTCCTAAAATGTATAATTTACCTGATACGCGTCCCGAGGCCTCTTCTATGAAACTTGATAAAAGATAATTCAAAAAATCTATTCTTGTCTTTTGAGCCTCAATGCAGATGTTCAATGTGTCCTTTTCGGGCGAAATAAAGCCGTCTACAATGGTGCGCGACTCGTCTCCTTCGCGTGCATCACCTTTTAATATTATCGACTTTTGCTCTTCGTCCCAATAGCCATTGAAGGCAAGGTCGCCTATAAGTCCATGCTCGAATGTGAGGCTTTTTATTTGCAGATTGCTGTTGAATTGTAAATTTTCGAGTATGGAGGATGCGTGTATGTTGCCCGACACTTCGCCACCTAAATTTACAGGATGGAAGTCTATTATGTCGAATACATACTCCATGTCTATGTGTCGCAGGTCGATGCTCAGGTTGTGCTCGGGCGATTTTCCTATGTCGCCGTTGATGCGTATGTGTTGGCTGTTGCTTTGTAGCGAGAAGTTTTCAATGGTCACTACGTCGTTGGCGGTGTATATTTTTCCGGGAGCCAACTGCCATGTTGTGTCGCTTTGTGTTATTTCGCCTTTGTGTAGCAGCGCTGTAACGTCAAGTTTATTTTCGTTGTTGCGTTGCAGAGCAAGGTCAATCTTTACATCACCTTTGTTGGTGGGGGTGTATATGTTCTCCCATTTTATTGTGGTAGATAGCGAGTCGTTGGCGCTATTCGACAAAATATTTATTGTTATATCGTTTTTGGGGTTGTAGTACTCCGATTCGTTGGGTATCGGGGCACGTACAAGGTTTATTGTATTCTTGTTTTCTGTTGCATTAATTTCGCTGCTGAAATCTATGTGTTTGTATTTTCTTTTTCCATAATCTATGTCTTTGAGGTTGCCGCCGAACGAAAAGGATTTGTGTGTGTCGTTACAACTGCCGTATAGTAAAGATAGTTTATTTACGGTAACCGGTAAATTGAATATTTTTGTAAGCGTCGAGGTGTTGTTTATGCTGAAGTCGAATGAAAAATCGTTGCTTGTGGGTATTACTTCATTGTTTGCAAATAGCGATGGCATTACTCGTTTCAGTGCAAGTTTGAAACTGTTTCCCAATGTCTTGTAGTTGTATATTCCTGTTAGGTGTCCGTTCAAAAAGTCGGATGTGATTGTGAGAATCTTTTTTCTTTCGAGTGTGCTTGCATTTAGTATGAATTCTCGTATCTTGTTCTCTCCTTTTGGTGTCTTTAGTGTGAAATTGTCAATTCTTGTGTAAATGTTCGAATTTTCCGGGTCGTTACCGGTTATTCTGCTATCCATATTGAATGACAAGTAGTTCTCTTCGTGCATTTTTGTAAGTCCCAAATTATAGGGGTGCAACGAATCGGCCTGCATCCTGAATTCGTATGTAGGCAATTTTTTGTTGCCATCGTATTTTACCGACGTGTTTTTTATTTGTATGTTCTTGTCGTTTAATGCGATGTGTGCTGCAAGGTTTTTGTTTGAATATGTTCCGTTTATGTTTACTGGTGCGTATGTATATTGCTTGTATTGCAGTGGGGTTATTGTTGTTGTGAATTTTCCTGTGTGGCCTATGCTGTCTGTTGTGTTTCCTGTTATATTGGCATTTATGCCACAGAATCCCCAATCTTCGTTGTTTGTTATTCTGCCTATGTTTATCTCTTGCGCCGATAGTGTCGCATTGTATTCGCCGCTTTTATCAATATTTGCAAATGCAGTTATGCGACCTGTCTCGCTTGTTATTTCGGCCGAGCCGTTTGCTTGTTTTCCGATGCCTGCAATGTTACTTTTTATATATACCTTTCCTAAACGGGTAAGCTCTTGAGGTGTCTCTGCTCCGTTTGTCGCAACAGCGTATATCGAATTTATAAAATCGGGGGAAATTGCAAGCTCTTTTAGCTTTAGTTTGTATTGAATGTTCTTTGTTGATAAACTGTTTACTTCACCCGCGGCATTAAGGTTAATGTCGCCATTGTCCGAGTATACATTAAGTGTTTTTATGTTTATGCTGTTGTTTGTGCCTGTGAATTTCGTGTTTAACTTCAATGGGGTGTTTATGTGCTCCAAATGCGGCACAATGGGGGCAAACTCTTTGATGGTTAGCTTGTTGCTCTGTAATTCTCCCGAAAAAGATAGCCTCTTGCCGGTTGTTTCTGTGGGGAAGCTGATATTTATGCCTCTTGATGTCAGGTTACTGCTGCCGGTGGCTACAAGCATGCGGCTTATGCTCATTTTTTCTTTTGTGGCGTTTATTCCGGCTTTTAATCGCCTTACTGCAAGCCCCGACTTTTCGTTAAAGGCTATTTTTCTTATGTAAACGGCCAACGAGTCGTTTGTTATTGCCCGCAGTGCAATGTTTGCTTGCAGGTTCTTTATTTCTATGTGCGCGGGGTCGAAATGTTCCTTTTGCTCTTTGGAGTGTACATGATAGCTTATTTGTCCGTCGTATATGTGTATCTGGTTTATGTGTATGTTGGGAATGCCGCTGCTTTCTGTGCTGTCGTTTGACGAAAGTTTGTCGATGATGAATTGCAGATTCAAGGGTGATATACTGTCCTTGCGGCTCAGTCGTATGTCGGGCGCAGAGAGTGTGACGGTGTGTACCTTCACTTCCCCTCTTCGTATGAAAGGTATCGGGTCGAAGTTTGCCGATATTCGGGGAATGCTTGCAAGTGTGTCGCCCGAAAGGTCGTTTATAAGTATTGAATCTATTGTCAGCTTGTTAGGGAAACTTATGTTGATGGAGGCTGTTTCAAAAGGAATCTGAATGCTGTTTTTCAGTTTATTTGACACAACAGATGCCACGCGACGCTGTACAGCATCGATGCGCAGAATGGCTGCCGGTGCGACAAAAAGCAGAAGCAGCATTGCAATCAGTGTGTAAACTATTTTTTTTAGTGTTTTTATGGCGTTGGTTTGTTTTTATTGTTGCAAACTCTATTTTGCAAAGTTATCTATTTTGTGCGAATCTTTATAATTCTTTTTGTGAATATTTTCTTATTAAAGATTTTTAAATTAGTTTATGAATCCCGACTGTTGATTTTGTCTGTTATTTTTGCTAAATTTGCAAATCTTTTTTTGAAGGGTAGGCAATGTTCTTCTCTTTTAAAATCCGAAAAGTGTGGCCGGAATGCGTTTTCCGGTCGTTTACAAGCATTTATCGCTTTTTGTTTAGTGGTGGAAACTGTGTGTTGATGTGTTTTTTAAGAAGTTGCATATCTTTTATGTGACTTCCGATTGTTGAATATTAAAAATTAATGGCTGTGATTGTTACAAGTATTATTTTATTGTTGTCTGTTATCTTTTTTGTAAATGGCAGATTACGTTCTGATGTAGTTGCTTTGTGTGCGCTCATCGCACTGTTACTGTGTGATATTCTCACTCCCGAAGAGGCTCTTTCGGGTTTTTCGAATTCTGTGGTAATAATGATGATTGGCCTTTTTGTTGTCGGCGGTGCAATTTTTCAAACGGGACTTGCAAAAATCATAAGTTCGCGCATATTGAAACTTGCCGGGAAAAGCGAAATGCGACTATTCATACTTGTGATGCTTGTAACCTCGGCGATAGGCGGCTTTGTGAGTAATACAGGAACTGTGGCGTTGTTGTTGCCCATAGTAGTCAGCCTTGCAATGAGTGCCGATGTTAATCCCGGACGTTTCCTCATGCCTTTGGCGTTTGCCAGCAGCATGGGAGGTATGATGACACTCATCGGTACCCCTCCCAACCTTATAATCCAGAGTACTCTGTTGGGCGCGGGTTACAAGGGGCTTTCATTTTTCTCATTCCTTCCAGTCGGCCTTATATGCGTGGCTGTTGGAATGTTGGTCCTTATCCCGCTGAGTAAAATATTCTTGTCGAAGGAGAAAGATTCCGGCAGTAAGAGTAAGAGCAATCGCAAGACCCTCAAAGAACTTGTCAAGGAGTATGGAGTTTCAAATAATCTGTCACTGTTGAAAGTAGGTGATTTTTCAAAGATTCTTGGTAAAAGCATCGCTCAGCTTGACTTACGAAATAAATATGGTCTTAATATTTTTGAGGTCAGACGTAAAGAGAGTGCTCAGAATCGTTTCCTGAAAACCGTTACCCAACAGATGGCCGACCCCGAGACTGTTATCGAAAATGGCGATACG
>CAZXIQ010000181.1:0-4154 GCA_964640785.1 uncultured Bacteroidaceae bacterium
TGTAACTACCCATTGTTTGTGATTTAATGAGTCAACTTTTTTCAGGGAAAGACATGGGTAAACTCGCCTTTGCATTTTATTGGTAAAAACTATTTTTCTTGTCTGCCGTTTGTGACTCTTTTTGTGAATGTGATTCTTATTGCGCTTGTTGTTTTTGGTGTAATACCGGGGATGTTTGTGGGTGTCTCTTTTTTTATTTTTGTTTTTATTGCATCGCTTTTTTCGGGTAAAATAACCAAGATTCAGTCGCAGTATTGGAAAAATTTGAGAGCTTTGCGTGCATACGCCGAACAGATGGCTCTTGTGGAGAGTAGACGTTTTTCCTCGCCGTTGCTTGTGAAATTACAGAAAAGATTTTCTGTGGCCGATGGCAACAGACGGGCATCGGAGCTTTTGGCCGACTGTACAAAAATGCTTGATACGCTTGACCAACGTAATAACATTATTGCCTATGTGCTTTTGAATGGTTTTATGCTGTGGGAACTGTTGCAGATAATGAATATAGAGCGTTGGCGGAAGAGCTATGCTGCCTCGTTGATTTTGTGGATTGAGACTGTGGGCGAGTTTGAGGCTTACTCTTCTCTTGCAACATTTAGTTTCAACAACTCTTCGACAAATGTTTTTCCACAAATTTTAGATGGTGATTTTCATTTGAATTGCGAGGCTGTCGGGCACCCGTTGTTGCACAGAGACAGGTGTGTGCCTAACGATGTTATGTTGTCTGCGAATCCTTCTTTTATGGTTGTAACCGGTGCAAATATGGCCGGAAAAAGTACCTATCTGCGTACCGTAGGGGTGAATTTCTTGCTTGCTTGCGTGGGTGCATCGGTGTGTGCAAAGAGTATGTCTGTTGCTCCAGTGCCGCTTTTTACAAGTTTGCGAACAACTGATTCGCTTGCTGATAATGAATCATATTTTTTTGCCGAATTGAAACGTTTGAGCCGTATTGTCGATACATTGAATCGTGGGGGCAGGTTGTTTATTATTCTCGATGAAATTTTGAAAGGAACAAATTCACTTGACAAACAGCGTGGTTCGCTTGCTCTTGTTAAACAATTTGTTTCAAAGGGTGCCAATGGCATAATAGCTACGCACGATGTATTGTTAGGTTCGCTTGCTGAACAGTTGCCCGGAAAGGTCGAGAATTTCTGTTTCGAGGCGGATATTATTGACAATGAGCTTGTGTTTGGGTATAAGATGCGTCGCGGTATTGTGCAAAATATGAATGCGTGTTTTTTGATGAAGAAGATGGGAATTGATGTTTCCGATTAATCTTGATAAATTATTTTTTTCTTTGTCCGAATTTTTACAAACTTTAAACTATCTTTGCAGTCTGAATACTGCGAACATAGGCAGCGATAATTCTGTAACCTGCAAGCAGGCTTGCATTACGTTAGTTTGTACAATTTGTCGCACAGGTGTGTTTATTAAAAACAGAGATTATTCATGAGTAAAAGAAGTCTGTTGTTTCTTATAAATCCAAAATCGGGCGTTAGCAATAAGCGTTCGATTCCTAAACTTATAGAAACTTGTATAGACAAAAGCATTTTTGATTTTGCTATTGCCGAGACCAGATATATTGCTCATGCTTGCGAACTTACAAAAAGTGCGGTAGAGCAGGGTGTGGATGCTGTAATTGCTGTCGGTGGCGACGGAACTGTAAATGAGGTTGCTCGTTCCTTGGTCGGAACTGATACTGCATTGGGTATATTGCCTTGTGGCTCGGGTAACGGATTCGCACGTCATTTGGGTATCCCGATGGATATTAATAAAGCGCTGGAATTTATTAATCGTTCCGAGACAGTTACGGTGGATTATGGCAAGATTAACGGCGTCCCCTTTTTCTGTACATGTGGCATGGGCTTTGATGCTCTTGTAAGTCGCAGCTTTGCCGAGGGCAAGCGTCGTGGCTTTATCGGGTATATAAATAAGGCTTTTCACGACCTTGCAATGTACAAGCCCGAGGTTTATGAAATTGAGTATGAACAGGGAACAGTTAAGGATAAGGCTTTTCTTATTGCATGTGGCAATGCTGCGCAATATGGTAATAATGTCTATATTGCTCCGCAAGCATCAATGAAGGATGGTCTTTTGAGCGTGACGATACTTAAGCCATTTTCCATTGTGGATGTTCCTATACTTATCAATCAGGTTCTAAGCAATAACATAGACCAGAATAGCCATATAAAGATGATTAACACAAAGTGGCTGAAAGTGAGACGTAATAATCCGGGCGTAGTTCATTTCGATGGTGAACCAATGGAAATGGATGCTGAATTGTTTGTCGAAGTTGTGCCTAATGGAATGAAAGTGCTTGCGGTTCCCGATTGGGACGGAATGTACCAGCCTGTGCCGGTGTACAAACAATTTTTCGGACTATTCAATGGCTCGTTTCCCGGAGTGGATATAAGTGATAAATTCATTTCTCTTCCGTGGCAGACTAATGATAAAAAACATTGATTTTCGGAAGTTGCTACTTGTTTGTTCTCTGTAAAATCAATTTTTAACTTTAGCTCGATATTATTTTAATTGTTTTTTTTCTTATGGCGATTAGGTACATCCGGTCGCTCATTGTGCTGCTTACTGTGCCGGAAGTTTTTAGAAGTTGCTTTTGCTTATATTTTTCATCGAAAGGTTCATTGCAAAATGTTACTTTCAAAAAATACAGCTCAGTTATAATTACAGGCACACACGGTTGCAAATAACTCCTCCGCTTGGGTAAGCGGGGGTGGCGTTAGGCCGGGGCGTTCGAAAATCCACTACCTTTCTTCAAACTCCCTCCGAAAAACTTCAGTTTTTCTCGTCCCTCTTATCCAAGATGGACAGTTTTTGTTTGCTTTTCAACAAAAAACAAGGGTAAAAACTAACGTAGAATATAATAACTGACAGCAATTAAAGTAATATTTACCTCATTCACCATAATACGCAATAATATATCGAACCGACGTTATTCTTACAATTTCAAGTAAAAAGGCTGTAACAGATTTATTGCCTCTTGGGTATATACTCCCGGTTTTTCTTCCAATGTGAAATTTGTTTCGCAAATGTTTAAGTTGCAATCGCCCTTTGTATACTCTAAAAGCACCCTTTTAGGTGCGATTGTGGGGCGTGTGTATATATGTGTCACTCTTGTCAGATGCAACCCGATAGTTTCGGCTTGTTTGTGCCACACACCCTTTTGTTCGGACGGAATAATGACTGATAATTTGCCGCTGTCGAGCAATAATTTATAGGCATGCGCAATAAGTTCTTTGCTTGTGAGTGAGTCGTCGTGACGGGCTTTTGTGCGTTTGTCGTCGGGACACTTCATGCTACTTGTAAAGTATGGCGGATTGCTCAGTATAGTGTCGTATCGTTCTTGGGGAAAATAGTTTAAAAAATCTTTATGTACTATTTTTATACGTTCTTTCCAAAGCGAGGATTCTGCATTTTCCTGTGCTTGCAAGGCCGCTTCTTCGTCAAGCTCAATACCTGTGATGTTAGCCTCAAGGCATCTTTGTGCAGCCATTATGGCTATAAGTCCGCTGCCGCAACCAACGTCAAGAATATTGCGACTTTGCGAAAGGTCGGCCCATGCTCCAAGCAGGCAACCGTCCGTGCCTACTTTCATTGCGCATCTCTCTTGATTTATGCAGAATTGCTTGAACCGGAAATAACTGTTGGCCATTTTGTTGTTTTTTTATTGATGCGAAGATACAAAGAATTTCAGATAAAATATTAAGAGAGTGCGCACTTTCCTACGCACTCTCTTAATGTATAAAGTCCTATTCTTTAGGATGTTGCTTTTTATTAGCAAATTTTACGTGAGCCGTCACCGATAACTACGTCGTAAATCTTGGGAAGTTTACCGTATTTCTCTTTGTAAAGCTCGTTAGCTTTCTCGGTGAACATTTCATAAAGCTCGTCTTTTACAAGGTTGATGGTGCAACCGCCAAAGCCACCACCCATCATACGTGAACCTGTAACACCACAGTCGATGGCTACGTCTACCAAGAAGTCGAGCTCCTCGCAGCTTACATCGTAGTCTTTGCTAAGACCGAAGTGTGTCTCGTACATCTTCTTACCAACTGTCTCGTAGTCGCCGGCCTCAAGAGCGTCGCACACGTCAAGCACGCGCTGTACCTCGCCGATAACATATTTTGCACGGTTGTAAT
>CAZXIQ010000182.1:0-4144 GCA_964640785.1 uncultured Bacteroidaceae bacterium
ATGCTATACCCGCCATAATTGCACAAACAGCATCATCGCTCTACCATATGATAGACAGCATCTTCATAGGACAAGGCGTTGGTGCACTTGCAATTTCGGGACTTGCAACCACTTTCCCTTTCATGAACCTATCGGCTGCCTTCGGAGCAATGATTGGTGTCGGCGGGGCAACGCAACTGTCGGTAAAATTGGGACAGCGTGACTACGACTCGGCCTGCATCATCTTAGGCAACCTTGTAACACTCAACATAATTGTAGGAGTGCTATTCGGTGGAATATCACTATTTTTCCTCGATGACATACTCTTTTTCTTCGGAGCAAGCGAGGCCACGCTGCCCTATGCTCGCGACTTTATGGAAATTGTGCTTTATGGCAACGTTATTACCCACCTCTATTTAGGCATAAACGCTGCATTGCGTGCATCAGGGCACCCAAAGGAGTCGATGTACGCCACCATCATCACCGTCATCTGCAATATAATACTTGCGCCCTTGTTTATTTATGTATTCAAGTGGGGAATACGCGGTGCAGCTCTTGCCACCATGCTGTCTCAGTGCGTCACTCTTTTCTGGCAGATAAGACTGCTGAGTAACCCCAACGAACTTTTGCATCTGCACAAAGGAATATATGCGTTGCGCGCACGTTTCGTAAAGGGCATTCTGGGCATAGGATTGTCGCCTTTTCTTATAAACGCCGCAGCCTGCATAGTTGTCATAATAATAAACAAAGGTCTAAGAATGTACGGCGACAACGGAGACATGGCAATAGCCTCTTACGGAATAGCTAATCGCGTTATTTTCATATTTATAATGGTAGTATTAGGCGTGACACAAGGCATGCAGCCCATTGTAGGATATAATTTCGGTGCGCGCCGTTACGACAGAGCAAAAGAGACACTGAAACAGACAATGCTGTGGGCCGTAATTGTAACATTTACAGGATTCGCATTGTGCGAAGGCATTCCCGAACTTATCTCACGCGCATTTACCACCGACGCCACACTCATCGACAATGCCTCCAAAGGCATGAGAATATCATCCATGTTCATCATTCTTGCCGGCGTTCAGATGGTAGCCACCAACTTTTTTCAGAGTGTCGGCAAGGTAAACAAGGCTATATTCCTTTCACTCACAAGACAGGTGCTATTCCTTATACCCCTGTTGCTTATACTGCCCCATTACATGGGCGAAAATGGAGTATGGTACAGCATACCAATAGCCGATTTTATTTCGGGAATATTGGCCATAATTCTACTGAGACAGCAATTCAACCATTGGAACAATCCCGCCTTTGCAACAAACAAAGTGCAAAAATAGATACACTATGAAAGAGAAATATATAATTTCGATAGGCCGACAGCTTGGTAGCGGTGGCAGAGAGATTGCTCAAAAGCTTGCCGAGCGTCTGAACATTCCCGTTTACGACAAAAAGTTGTTGGAGCTTGCAGCTCAAGAAACAGGCTTGGACACAGCTGTATTCGAGAATGCCGACGAAAAAGAGAGTAACCCATTTATGCGCGGAATTTTTGCCTTGAAAGGTATAATGAGCGCCTACCCCATGGGGCAAGGCAGTTGCATGGACGGCGACCGTCTGTTTGAACTTCAGAGTGATGTCATGCGCCATTTGGTAGAGAAAGAATCGTGTATAATAATAGGCCGCTGCGCCGAATATGTATTGCGCGACCACCCGCGCATTCACAGCATATTCATCACCGCAGACATTGCCGACAGAGTGAAACGCATAATGCAGCACGAAGGGGTAGGCGAGGCAAAAGCCAAAGAGATTGCCATAAAAGGAGACAAAAAACGAAAAGCCTACCACGACTATTATGCAAATTCGGGCTGGGGAGCAGCCGAGACATACGACCTGTGCATAAACTCCTCGCGGTTGGGTGTCGAAGGCAGCGTAGATATTATTCACCGTTTCGTAGAGAGCAGAAGATGAAACGAATAGGAATTTTATCGGATACTCACGGACTGTGGGACGACAGATACACGCACCACTTTTCCGATTGCGATGAAATATGGCACGCAGGAGACATCGGCAGCATCGATGTTGCCGACAAGTTGGAAGAGTTCCGCCCGCTGAGAGCCGTATATGGCAACATTGACGGTGATATTCTGCGCAGGCGATACAGCGAGACGCTACGCTTTCGCATAGAAGAGTGCAACGTCATTATGAAACACATAGGGGGCTACCCGGGACGATACGACGCCTCGATACGCAGCGTCGTATACAGTGAACGTCCGCAGCTTTTCATCAGCGGACACTCGCACATACTTAAAGTACAATACGACGGAATAGTTGGCTGTCTGCACATAAACCCCGGAGCCGCCGGCAAACAAGGGTGGCAACAAGTAAGGACGCTGGTGAAATTCACCATTGACGGAAAAGATTTTAAAGACTTGGAGGTTATTGAATTAAGCTGACCTCTGCAACAATAATAAAAGAAAATAAACAACATTATTAATAACACAAACCCGAACATCTATGGCTGAAGAAAAACAAAAACTATTTTCGGAATTTTCGCCGATAACTACGGAGGAGTGGATGAACAAAATAACGGAAGACCTCAAAGGTGCCGATTTTCAAAAGAAACTTGTGTGGAAGACCACAGAAGGATTCGACATTCAACCTTTCTACCGCAAAGAGGACGTAGCAGAAAGTGTAAAAAACGAACACCCCGGAGTATTCCCTTTTACACGCGGATGTAAACAAGATAACAACTGGCTAATTCGCCAAGAGATTAAAGAGGAAGATGCAACCCTTGCCAATAAAAAAGCAAAATTGCTTTTGGAGAAGGGATGCACATCGCTGGGATTCTCTATAAAAGGCAATTTGGTGTCGGCAGCATTCATTGCCACTATGCTCGACGGCATTGACGCCGAAAAGACAGAGCTTAACTTCAAGACCTGCATAAAAAAGACATACGAATTTGCAGCACTGTTGATTGAATACTACAAGGAGCGCAACTTCAACTTCGAGAAACTGCACGGCAGCATAGAGTACGACCCTATCGGCATACAGCTCACCAAAGGCAAACAAATTGCCGACGCAAACGAAACAATGGTAAAAATAGCCGACCTGACAGCAGCCCTGCCCAACTACCGTTGCATCGCAGTAAACGCCGCCGCACTATGCAACAGTGGCGCATACACCACTCACGAATTGGGCTACGCCCTTGCGTGGGGAAACGAATATATGAACATACTCACCGAGGCCGGCATTCCCGCATCGGCAGCAGCAAAGAAGATAAAGTTCAACTTAGGCATTTCGAGCAATTTCTTTATGGAAATAGCCAAGATACGTGCCGCACGAATGCTGTGGGCAAACATCGTTAAAGAGTATGAGCCTAACAGCGACGACGATTGCAAAATGGCTATACACACTGTGACATCCACATTCAACCAAACACTTTACGACCCCTATGTGAATATTTTGCGTGGCGAAACAGAGGCCATGAGTGCAGCGCTCGCCGGAGCCGACTCTATAACCGTAACCCCCTTTGATGCTGTATACGAGGTACCCACTCCTTTTGCCGAACGTATAGCCCGCAACCAACAGCTCATTCTCAAGAACGAGAGCCATCTTGACAGAGTCATCGACCCCGCTGCCGGCTCTTACTTCATTGAGAAACTGACAGCCACACTCGCCGGCGAAGCATGGAAACTGTTCCTCGCCACAGAAGATGAGGGAGGATTCTGCCAAGCAGTAAATAACAACACTGTGCAAAATTGTATAAACAACGACGGAAACAACCGTCGCACAGCTGCCGCACGCCGCAAGGAAATACTATTAGGAACCAATCAATACCCTAACTTCAACGAAACAACAGGCGGCAACAGCCCCATTGAAAAACAATGCTGCTGCAACGCAAAAGAGGAGGTAGCGACAATCACCCTGTCGGACAGACGTCTCGCCGAAGAGTTTGAAGCATTGCGCATGCAGGTAGAGGCAAGCGGCAAGCGTCCTAAAGCCTTCATGCTGACCATAGGCAACCTTGCCATGCGTCAGGCAAGAGCACAATTCTCGAGCAACTTCTTTGCCGTTGCCGGCTACGAAATTATAGACAATTTAGGCTTTGCCACAGTAGACGAAGGCGTCGAGGCTGCTTTAAAAGCCGAGGCCGACATTGTGGTAATAT
>CAZXIQ010000183.1:0-4131 GCA_964640785.1 uncultured Bacteroidaceae bacterium
AGCTCTATCGACGTGGGGAAACACTCTTGAATGGCCGATAGTTTCATCAGCAATTTTGCAAAAGGACCCTCTTTCAGTGGCTCGTCGGCATGCTCTTTCTCGTATTTGTAGAAGGCCTCCATGCCCTCCTCCTTGAAACGACACTCCGACTCGTCCGAGAATACCACCGCGTCGGCGTCGAAAGCTATCTTCACACGGCTATCCTCGGGATTGAAATCCGTGGGAGGAGCATAGATAAGTGCCGAGGCGCAGATTCCCGAATCGATGACACGCTGAACATCCTGTTCGTCTTTTGAAAGGAAAAGGTCTATCGAAAAAGCTTTCAGATATTTCGACAGCGACTCACCGCCCGACAAAGCTACACGTGTAATATCGAGTTTATATTGGTCGAGCGACTTAAGCATGCGCATACCCGTTTCGGGGCTATTGCGGGACATCACCACCACCTCAACAATAGGGCGGTTGGCCTGCTTGTTAAGTTCGAGCAAACTTTTCACCAAATAGAAAGCCGTTCCTTTCTCCAATGGCTCATCCTCGTGAAGTTCCTGATATTCACGATACTTTTTTATGCCGTCGCGCACAAAAATTTCATTCTCTTTTTCAAGGTCGAACAAAGCTCGCGAAGAAACACCTATGACCAATCTGCCATCCAAATTCTCCATAAAATTTTTATTTTTACTTTGAATGACAAAAATAACTCTTTTGCCACTCTCTATCAACAAGATTTTACTTAAAATTTATTTTACGCATGGAAATTGCACGTTTAAACACGCAGATAATAAAAAAACAACCTATCTTTGCGACTGTAAAACGCAGATAATATGATAAAAAATATAATATTCGATTTTGGCGGAGTTCTCACCACTATTAACACCGCACAGGCAATAGAGAGGTTCAAGGCGCTAGGGTTGAAAGATGCCGAAACGTACCTTAATTCATACAAACAGACAGGTATTTTCTTTCAGCTTGAGAATGGCGACATTGATGCCGACACATTTATTGCCGAACTTGGGAAATTGTGCAACAGAGACATCAGCTACGACGAGGCTCTTGACGCTTGGATGGGGTTCATCGTGAACGTGCAGAGCGAACTTTTGGAGTATCTGCAAACACTGCGCGGAAAATATCGTTTGGGAGTGCTCAGCAACACTAACCCTTTCTTGCAAGGATGGGCAAGATCAAAGAGTTTCACAAGCGAAGGAAAATCGCTCGATGACTATTTTGACGAACTTTACCTGAGCTATTTGATGAAATGCTCTAAGCCCGGCAGAGATATTTACCTGAAGATGCTGAACGATGGTAACATGTTACCCCATGAGACGCTTTTTGTGGACGACGGAGCAAAAAATATTGAGGCAGCCGACGCATTAGGCATAAAAACATTGAAAGCTGTAAATGGCACAGACTGGCACAACGAGCTTGAAGAGATTTTAAGGTCTGCATAGAAGATTATTAGGAAAAAGTTACCTCTATTATATTCAACAGTAATTTTTATCATTAATCATTGGTTGCAAATCAAACAAAAAACACAAAGGCAGGTCAAATGTTTTTTTGCCACGCCCTTGTGTATATATTTGTAATAAAATACTTTATCTGTTAGAAAGGTACATTCAAGCCTATGTTAAAGCTTGCATTACTTGACAATGGAACAAACTCCTCTGTAACCTTTCCAATCATCTGATCCATTCCCACAAAAATGTTGAACCCGTTGGGGTGGAAGTTAAGCATCCATCCAAAGGCACAACCATACGTACCGGCCGCAACATTCACATTGGCCGAAAAACATTTGAGAGGAGCAACATTTGCCGAAAGGCGGAAGTCTGTCCATGTATACTCTCCTTGGAAACGTGTAGTGTTGATAAGACCAAGCGTCAGACGGTCGTAGAAAGGCATTGTGTATTCTGCTGCAAGGTTCAAAGTTGCGGCCAATGCTTTGCGACGCGAGCCTTGGTCACCAACATTCTCAAGTTCGTAAAGGCCTACAAGACCATCGCCCAATCTTTCAACCTCGTCCTCGAAGTTATTCTCATTTTCCTCTTCAAAGCTGAATTTATAATCGTTTGTCGAGAATGTCTTGTCGCCATTGGTGGTAGCAAGAACATTGTTGTCCCACGAAATAAATCCAAGGTCGAGCAACGCTGCACCGAACTTCCAACTGTCGTTAAGTTTGTACTCTGCACCCAAGTCCACCGCAAAACCATAACCGGCCACACCGAATCCGTCAATATCCATTCCATTTACATATAGGTTGCCTGTATTTTCACTAATCTCTGTTTCGTATGTCAGGCCTTTGACACTTGCTTTAATTTCGGCATTTGTGACAGCCGTCCAATTATCTTCGTTCAAGTTAAGCTGAGCTTTGTTAAACTCGGCATCAACATTGGCAATACCTACAAGAAATTTAAGGGCTGCACCCACACGCAATTTCTCGTTTATATCGCGCGAGTGTCCCAAAGCAATTTCGGCATATGAATTTGCGTGCATGCTGAAGTCGCAGATGTCGTAGCATTTGTTTGTAAGTCCCTCTTTTGCAAATTGAAAAAGAGACTTGGGCAACATTGTGTACATGCTTGAACGGAAGTTCACACCTATGGTGTTGTATCCGCCGAATCCTTTGAATCCGGCAGACATTATTTGAATGTTTGCATCGAAATGTAGATTATTCTCATCGTCGATATTTCCCAAAAACTCGCCGGCACTGACCGAGGGATTAAGGAATGTGGTTGTTTGCCCATTCTTTACATATATAAAATCTTGCAGGTCCAAACTACCTCTTAGACCTAAATTCAAGTTACCAATGGCGGGGAATGATATATAATTCTGTTTATTGCCAATAGCTGGATTTATTTCGTGACGGTACATATATCCATCCATAAAATAGCCCGACATTGTGTGCTGTGCCCTTGCCTGCACTGTAAACAATACAACTGCGATAAGAGCCAAAATATATTTAATATTTTTCATAGTGAAAGAAGTTCTTTTTTGTTTTTATTTAAAAGCTATTCAGACATTCGCTTTATATTCCGTTAAGGATAAACAACTTTTTAAAATTCGTCAATATATGTTCCTGTAACGGCTACTTTGAGTTTTTTGAAATTGATTGTCTGCGATGGTGCTATTGTCTCGCCGTTTACGCCTATGAGTTTTGCACGGACAATTATACCATCAAGATTCTTAATATCACCCTCCATGTTTATTTCGATGGGTTGCACACCTTTTGTGGCACTCAACTTCACAGTATTACTTTTTACGCCTTTTATCTTCTTGCCATTCACGTCAATGGGACTGAAAGAAAGTTCAAGATTAAGAGGAATCTCGGAATTTACATCAGCTTTGACAACAACCTTGTCGATAGAAAGTTTCTCAAGTGTCTCGTCGTACCAACCATCGAGTGTATCTTGATAGATAATGAACGAACTTTCGTCCTTCAATGCAAGAGGAGCATAGAACAGATATGTGCCCTCTACTTTATCAATTTCTTTACCAAGTTCGAAGTTCTTAATCCTTTGTCCGGGTATTTGGGGCTCAACAACATCAATTTCTATATTGTCGGGAAGACCGTTTGCACCATTGCCGCAGAGAATTTCGGAAAAGCCTTTAAACTGTTTATGTTCAGAATCTTTGTATTCGGGGTGCATTTGCTCTTCTGAGAACTCACCGTCGGTAAGACAGAATACATTGTATGCTTTATCCATCTTCAACTTATTTTCACCCATCGACACGATTTTATTACTGCCATCCTTGCGTTTGGCAATCATTGCAAGACCGGCCTCGGCATAAAGGTTGTCCGATGCAAGGGGGTTGTTAAGACGAAGATATATTTGGGGATTGGCCAACTTGATATTTGTGGAATCCTGACTCAACATGTCGGGAATATCGTTCAAACTGATGGGATTGATGTTTATATCCTCTATGCCATACTGGATAATACCTGTAAACTCGGAAACCTCAATTTCTGAAAGTTCGGGACTACACACATAATTTACCTCATTGGGAAGATCGTTCAATGTGAGTCCGTCACACAGTTCATCACCATAGACAACTACATTACCGGTGAGTACACTCATGCTTGAGTTTAGTTCGAATTTACCATTTTCAAACTTTATTTCGTCTTCTGCTTTTTCTATATTT
>CAZXIQ010000184.1:0-4131 GCA_964640785.1 uncultured Bacteroidaceae bacterium
ATATTTGGCCGCAGCACCGGTTGCAACTATAATAGTATCGGCCGAAATTTCAGTACCGTCGTCCAATGTTACAGCATAAGGCATTACATCAAAATCGACTGCTACGGCGACTCCACTGCGTATATCAGCGCCGACATTACGAGCCTGAAGGCACATATTATCCATTAATTCCGGACCGGAAATTCCGTCGGGAAAGCCGGGAAAATTCTCGACTATCGTTGTCTGTGTTAATTGCCCGCCCGGCTGAATGCCTTCTATTACAACAGGGGCAAGATTGGCACGCGCTGCATATATTGCGGCTGTGTAACCGGCAGGCCCCGAACCTATTATCAAACATTTTACTCTTTCCATAACTATATTTTCTTTTATAGACAACAATTATCGCATATCAACAAATTCTACGTCACGAAAATCTTTTTCACGGCAACGGAACTCTTTTGTCGAGAATTTGCATTTAGCTTTATATGAATCAACCTTAATGTTCGCCGACGTTCCATTGTCGTAACAGACTTGTAATTTTTCGGGCTGCGCAGTCTGCTTGTTCACAAAAACCGTAACCTTTTTAATTTCAAGACCGCGAGCATTCGCCACAAGTGTCACTGCATCGGTCTGTGCCGTTGAAAGTTTTTTGTCAATACTGCTTTTGTAGCCCTCTTTATAAAGTTCCATTATATGCACAGGGGAAAAAGCTCTTGCATCATCGGCATTAGGCTCGGAAATATAAATCTCTTTATTTGCCTCAATGTAGCTCCATTGAGTCTCGCCGTCACACCAAAGTTTCATCTTATCGGTGAGAAGAGCATATTTCTGCCCATCAATTTTCAGCACACCCTTATCGCTGTACTGTTCGTCGCCCGAAGGGTCGCATAAAGTGATTGTAAAATCCATTTTCACACCGGCATCAGCCTTAATTTCCGCAACAGCCTTATCGAGTATTTTACGGGCATCCTGCTGCGCAACAAGCATCGCAGGAACAATCAACGCCCAAAAAAAGAATATTGTTTTTTTCATTTTTCAAAATTAACAGAGATTAAAGCAATGATTTTAATCTGAATTCAAGGTCGGCCTCGTCGGCACATAGCACCTGACGGGGCTTGCTGCCATCTTGCTCGCCCACAATACCCATCTGACACAGTTGGTCCATTATTCTGCCTGCACGGTTGAAACCTATATTATACTTACGCTGCAACATCGACGTCGAGCCCTGCTGATGCAACACAACAGTGCGGGCAGCATCGGCAAAAAGAGCGTCGAGCCTTTCCGAAGAAAAATCCCCGGAGCGGGTGGATGCCATGCCTGCATCAACATCAGCCTCGTCAGGGTCGGGCAAAATATAGGCCGAAGAATAACCTTGCTGACGCGATATAAAATCGCAGACACGCTCAACCTCATTAGTCTCGACAAGAGCGCACTGCACACGCACAGGGTCGTTGCCGGCAAGGAACAACATATCTCCCTTGCCCTGTAATTGATTGGCACCTATACGTTCGAGAATCGTACGCGAGTCGATAGCCGATATTACACGGAACGCCATACGAGCCGGGAAGTTCGCCTTGATTGTTCCGGTTACAATATTTGTCGTGGGACGCTGCGTCGCAATAATCACATGTATACCCACCGCACGTGCTTTCTGTGCAAGGCGGGCGATTGGCTGTTCAATTTCTTTACCGGCCTGCAACATAAGGTCGCCATATTCATCTATTATCACTACAATATATGGCATGAAACGATGCCCTTTTGTAGGCAGCAGCGTGCGATTGAGAAATTTCTCGTTATACTGTTTTATTTTGCGAGCTCCTGCCTCTTCCAGAAGTTTGTAGCGATTGTCCATCTCCAAGCACAGCGACTTTAATGTATGTACCACCCTGTTTACATCGGTGACAATAGCTTTGTCCTCATTCTCAAGTTTGGCAAGAAAATGTTTCTCGAGAACCCTGTAAAGGCTAAGCTCCACCATCTTAGGGTCTATCATCACAAACTTCAGATAAGCAGGATGCATTTTGTAAAGCAGAGAAGTTATTATGGCGTTAAGGCCGACAGACTTACCCATACCCGTTGCACCGGCAACAAGCAGGTGAGGCATTTCTGCAAGGTCCACCATATAAATTTCGTTGGATATTGTCTTTCCCAAAGCCAATGGAAGCGCCATTTGGCTCTCCTTGAACTTGCGGCTGTTGAGCAGAGAGACCATAGGAACAATCTGCTTATTGCTGTTGGGAACCTCGATACCTATTGTACCCTTGCCGGGAATAGGAGCAATTATACGTATACAAAGTGCCGACAGCGACATTGCAATGTCATCTTCGAGTCCACGTATCTTGTTGATGCGCACACCGGGAGCCGGCGTTAATTCATAAAGCGTGATTGTGGGACCGACAGTAGCCTTTATAGAACTAATCTCAATATCGAAATTCTTAAGAACCTCAACTATTCTGTTCTTATTGGCCGTCTGCTCTTCCATGTCAATGGAGTGAGCCGGAGCCTCATATTTATCGAGAAGGTCGAGTGTGGGATTTTTATAAAAGCTAAGTTCATCCTTTGGATTTATCGGCGAGAGCATCTTGCCACCCGTATCATCATCGGCCTCGGCCTGCTGCACGTCAAACGCAACCTCTTCGGCGGCAGGTTCCTCCGTCGCCGAAGAATTTTCATCGAATGTATTTTGTACATCAAGCGGTTCGGGCTCTACCGGTAATTCCACCGTAAAGCTATCATTTTCTTCATCGGCAACAACATCTTCGGGCAGAGGCTTTTCATCATACTCATCAGAAACATTTTCCTGCACATCATCGGCAACATTATCTTCATCTTCATCAACATCTTCTTCATTATCGGAAGAGCGCGAAGGCTTTAATTTCCCAACCTGAGTGGCACCAAAATTAAAAGCACTTTTCATCCACTTTATAGTGTCGCGTGTAAGATATATCATAAACAGCACAAAAGTCACAAGCAGCAAAAGCACCATCCCCAAAGGCCCTATCTGAGAGACCAGCCACGCAGACAATCTTTCGCCATGCTCACCACCGGGCGACAAAAAACTGCCCGACATTATATTGCCGAAAATAAAGCTGAAGAAGAGCGACCCCCACACCATTCCGAACACCGAACCTATGAACCACTTTACAAGCCTCGGACGGCGCCAGTCGAAAAGCCTTACCACTATCGCCAGCAAGAAAGGCAACATGGCAAAAGCCGCCCAACCGAAACAGCCGTTCATAAGGAACATCGCCATACGCGCCCCCAAGGAGCCTGTATAATTGGTAATGCCATTGTCGGTAGAATTTAAATCGACACTCGAGCCGGGCTCCAACAAACTATTGTCTGCACCACCCGACATTGCAAAAGACACAAACGACGATGCGAGAAATATTAAAAATATAGCGAAACAGATTCCCACAATCACACACGCAGTGCGTCCTGTCAATGCCGCCCACATGCGCGACAAACGTCCGGGAGTCTTTTCTTTTTTTGTATTTTTGGCCTTAGTCATAAAAATCAAATTAATATTTGGGAATAGAACAAATTGCTAACATTCATTTTGCAAAGATAGTGAAAGGCGAGCGTAGAAAAAATAAGTTTACTTGATTTTTTTATACCGAACTATCGTGCAAGCGAGTAAATGGAAGTTTACTTACATTCGCAACGAGCGCAGCCGATAGTCGGCGCAGCCAACCGCATCCTATCTTATTTAAAGATAGTGAAAGGCGAGCGTAGAAAAAAATAAGTTTACTTGATTTTTTTATACCGAACTATCGTGCAAGCGAGTAAATGGAAGTTTACTTACATTTGCAACGAGCGCAGCCGATAGTCGGCGCAGCCAACAGCATCCTATCTTCATATAAAGAAAAGCAAAAGCATGGAATTCTATCAAAAAACATCTTGTAAAGAAAGTCGTTGTTTATATAGCGAAAAATTAGTACTTTTGCAACCGTCACACAAAAAAACTGATTTTCATGACAGAAAAAGAAGACATAGTATTTTCGCGCAACACTGTGGAGTTTGTAACCGTAGCTGCTGAATTTTGTGCATACATAGAACGTGCCAATGAACACACACGCCAAGAATTCGTGGGCACACTGCTGAAATTACTACCATTGCTTTACATAAAAGCACAGATGCTCCCCGAAGGTG
>CAZXIQ010000185.1:0-4118 GCA_964640785.1 uncultured Bacteroidaceae bacterium
TTTGTCAGCCTTTACATATCCTATACCCATATTCGAGAATCCTGCATTCTGCAACTTTACAGCATAAGTGCTGTCCCAATCAGTTTGGTCCATCTGATAAATAAAAGTGCATGAATTTCCCAAAGTCAAATAACCGATAGCCTCTAAAGTAACCGGAGGGAATTTGGCAAGAACAGGACACACCTCAATCTGCTGCGAAGGAGCAAGAGCTGTAAGCACATAACCATTCTTCTCAAATGCCTTGTTTACTGACTTTGCTGTGCTACAAGATGTTACACACATTGTGGCAACCATCATAAATGCCACTAACGATAAAGTAAATAGCTTTTTCATAATTATATTTTTAATATATTATATTCACAATATGCGAAGATAATGATTTTTAACGAAAAAATTAAGAAACTGTTCAAATTTATATCGCAATTTTTTTACAGAACAAAATTAATGCAATCAACCTAAAATCCATTCCAAAAGCATAACTACGGACAGTGTCAGCAACAAGCCTATTATTACTGCCGGCAACAAGCTGTGCGAAACTTTTTTTCGACTTATTTCAGCGTCATCCGAAGATTGGGTTGTAATTGTATCTGTACTCTTTTCCTCCTCTTTCGAAACAACAGTAACATCAGGCTGCTCTGCGACCAAAACCTCATTCACGGGCAGAGGTTCATCAATAGGCAAGCCCAAAAGATTACAAACTTCCTCATAGAGCACGGGAAATTTTTCCTCAGCATCCTCTTCGGCCACCACACAAGCAGTATTCTTCAGAAACATAGCCTTAGTCTCGGCAAAAGGAATATCACTCAAACGGAATGTCAGAATGGGCACACCTGCTGTGTTTGCAGTTTTTAACTCATCGTCCATCCAAGTGCCGGTGTTAAAATCCTCGGAAAAAAGAGCAATCATCATCTTGCTCCCCTTTATAGCCTCGGCAATACCATAGGCCCAAGGTACGTCGGCCTGAATATCCCTGTGAGCAACAAAGCAATTCACATTATAATATTTCAGATAGGCCGACAGACGCTCAGCTATTTTAACATCCGTCGAGGTACAGCATACAAAAACATCGTGCATCATTCTCAATCCCTATATGTTATTATATATGTTCTATTCTCAGGTGATACAAATTTTACAGGAAAATCACTTTCGTCAAACTCCCATGTACCTCTCGGAAGATTCTTTCCTCTACCGCCAAACATACCAAATGCACCCAAATGGAACAATTTGTATGGATGATAGGTGTTTGGTGGTGCAATCTTTTCTATTATGTTATATCCTAAGAAAGAGGCAAAATCAATATTTGTCCTGTTAATTTTAGTGCTATATTCATATTCGCGCACTGTACTTTCTATGGGATTAGCACCGATAGAATCAAGCTTGTAAGCCTTGACAAGATTGTTATTTCTATCATATTCAAGGCCAAACGAGGTACCATCATCTACATACGCCTTACTTAGCATAAGACCGGCATATTCACAGTCGTAAGAATAAAATTGAATCAATTTACCATCCTCTTTATCGAAAGCACCAAAATACTTTCCATTTTTACTGGTACTTTTATCAAGCTTAGGAACGTAAATATCGTACAAATATTCTATTTTCAAAGTTTCATTATTGTAATAATACTTTGTCTGGATGGTACCCTCGCAATATTGCTTAATATTTGTTTCGTAAAATTTTGTATTTCCGTTTATCTCTTTTATACGATTCTGCGCATCATAGACAAAGTTATATGTCCATGAATAATCCTTATTATCCACATTGCTTGTTACAGCAATCGAAGAGACCATACGGTCGTAAATTTCGGGCTTATAATACGACTGTGCTGTATCGGCATTATAATCATTGTCATCGCTGCACCCTGTTGTAACAAAGGCAAACAGCGACAAAACAGTTAAATATAAAAAATACTTTTTCATGCTAAATTAATTAAAAAACAGCTACTTACCATTATTTTGAAATTTCAAGAGGTTCAACATTGGCTGCATAGGGATTAAGGTCTTTTGTAGTCCCCATCAGTTTGTTCAACGCATTCTCTTTAATGGTTTTTACCCAAGCAGCAGGAAGCAAATTCCAATTACCGGCAGACACCATATCAAGAGTACCATTTTCCTTGAAATAATCAAGAGCAAGCTCGGCAAGGTCTTTGTTGCTTATGTTAATCACGCGCTCATTCATCTGATGCTGTTTGATACCAGCGCCAAGGCTCAAAGAAAGATTGGAATTCATCACATACTCTTCGCTGACAGCAACAGTATACTCTTTCTTAGGGTCAAAGGCACGTCCACCGACAAGGCCGGTAATCTGCAATTTGCCGTCGCTGGCTTTTTTGTTTACATAAACATTGTAACGCAAACCACCAACCGTTTCCAACGATCTACAATTAGCTGCAAGTCTTTTATTTTCATCATCATACTTAAGCAGCGCATCGTCCTTACTCTTTATTGTATTGTAAAAATGAGAAACACTGTACGAAAGCATTTTTTCAATCTCTTCACCGGTCATCTTCACAGTATACAATTTACCGCCATAGGGACATATGCGACGAATATCAGTCAGATAAACTTTTCCATCAAAAAGAGCCTCGTTTATGTCATAGGGATGAGCAATGGAAAGGTCGGCACCTGTATACTTAAGTTGCACTTTATGAACAAAATCCATATAAGCCGATGAGCCAAAAAGAGCATCCAGAGACAAAGCATTGTTTTTTACTTCAGCAATAGGCTGACTGCAAAATTTTCTCAACGCATTTACATGGGCACGCATTGCAACATTAAATTCAGTATCCACCTTACGTGCTAACATAGATTTAATAGCAACATCAACCATCTTGTTCTTGAAAGACTTTCCGTCGCGTTCGGCCGTAACAGTCACATTTACAACATAAATACCACGACGTCCGGGTGATGCAAGTACCACCTTATTGCCACTTATACTCTCAACTGTTCTCGAACGACGAAGGCCATCGTGACCACAAACAACAGCATCAAATCCGGCAACATTACGTGCAATAGTGGCAGCCATATCTTCGCGCGAACCTGTACGTTTTGACACCGATGAGGCACCCATGTGGAACAATCCGATAATAACATCAGGATTCTCATTTTTCTTTATCTCTTCAATCCAATGTTTGGCAGCAGTCTCGGCATTCTCTACTTTATATCCTTCAAAGTCCTCGGCACACATATACTTATCGGCCCACTCAGTTATAAGACCAAGGAAAGCAATTTTCATTCCCCCGCGCTCAACCACAGCATAAGGCTTATAAATAAGTTTACCACTCTTTGCATCAACAAGATTGGCACATATTGCGCTACCTTTCATCGACTTTGTATATCGGTTCAACAACTCCTTACCCTGCGCAATATCACCCTCGCCAATGCCATAAACTTCACATCCCAGCAAATTCATGACGCCAGCAGCCAGAACCGTATCATTTTTTTCGGAATTTTTCATGTAGTAGTTCAATGGCCAGCCGAAGAGAACATCACCATTATCGACATAAACAACATTCTGCTCACCAAGTTCGCCTTTAAGTTCATTCAAATAAGAGGCAACAAGTGCAGCACCGCCACGAGAATCCATAGAATACTTATAATCGTGAGCCAATAAAGCTGTCTCCAAGTCAGAAGTTGCAACTACCGAAACCTTAACAGGCTCCGATTGACACGATGCCAAAAGCATGACGACGCCAAGCATCATCCATAAAAATACACGTTTCATTTTATCGTTTTTTTAAATTATACATATTCAATTCCATAGAAAGCAAAGTGCAGTAATTGCAACAACTGCACAACTTCGCATTTTGCAAAGATAATCCATTCTCGCGAAATATAAATGCTTTTTTATTTTTTTAAACACACAACTTTATCAATCAATATATTGTTTATAGAAGAAAAATATAGAATTATGGCATTTATAGATTATTACAAGATACTCGGAGTTGAAAAAAATGCTACTCAACAAGAGATAAGAAAAGCCTTTCGTACACAAGCTAAGAAACACCATCCCGACCTTAACAAAAACGACCCGAATGCGCAAGAAAAGTTTCAAGCAATAAACGAGGCCAATGAAGATCTCAGCGACCCCGAAAAACGAAAAAAATATGACGAATATGG
>CAZXIQ010000186.1:0-4109 GCA_964640785.1 uncultured Bacteroidaceae bacterium
AGTTCTCACCACGTAATTTTTATTCAAAAAGCGCCACTTTTGGCATCATTACCCTTTTTTTATATTCTCACCTGTCCGTTGCCACGGATAATCCATTTATAGGTAACAATTTCGTCAAGCGCCATTGGACCGCGTGCATGCAGTTTCTGCGTGCTTATGCCAATTTCTGCTCCAAGGCCAAATTGTGCGCCATCGGTAAACGAGGTGGGAGCATTCCTGTAAACGCACGCCGCATCGACCATAAGCAAAAAGTCATCGGCAACAGCATCATCTTCGCTTATTATGCACTCGCTGTGCCCCGAGCCGTAACGTGCAATGTGGGCAATGGCCTCGTCGGGAGTATCGACGCACTTGACAGCCATTGCGTAACTCAAAAACTCGGTGCCGTAACTACTTTCATCGGCTACAAAAAGCAGTTCCTGCGGATAACAACATTGCAACGCATTGTAAGAACTTTCGTCGGCATAAATTTTCACCCTCTTTTCGCATAATGGCGCTGCAATATGCTGTAAATCGGCAAGTCTGTTGCGATGAACAAGCAGACAGTCGAGAGCATTGCAGACACTTACGCGACGAGTTTTTGCATTACAGACAATGTCCACGCCTTTTTTAAGGTCGGCAGCCTCGTCGAAATAAGCGTGACAGACCCCGGCTCCTGTCTCTATCACAGGAATTTTTGCATTCTCGCGTACATAATTTATAAGCGAACTGCTACCCCGGGGAATTATCAAGTCTACCAATCCTCGTGCAGCAAGCAACGTTGCCGTAGCCTCGCGGTCGGCAGGCAGCAACCGTACAATATCCCTGCTTATATTATATCTGTCAAGCACCTTATGCACCGTCGCCACAATAGCCTTATTGGAGCAAAAAGCATCGCTGCCACCCTTCAGCACACAGGCACTTCCGGCCTTCAGACAAAGCGAAAAAACATCAAGAGTGACATTGGGACGCGCCTCGTAAATAACGCCTATCACACCAAAAGGCACAGCTACACGCGACAGTTGCAAGCCGTTGGATAGCACAGAGGAGGCAAGAACCTTGCCCACAGGAGAGGATAGACGTGCTACGTTGCGCATGTCGCCGGCAATACCCTCTATGCGTTCGCGTGTGAGCATCAATCGGTCGTATTTAGGGTCGTCGGGCGACATTTTCGACAGGTCCTCTTTGTTTGCCGCCAAAATAGCATCGCAATCCCTCACAACCTCATCGGCAACTGCCAAAATAATCTCGTTTATCTTATCGACGCCCATCTTTAATATTGAGCGCGACGCCTCTTTTACTTTTGCAAGAATATCATCTGTATTAATCATATAACCCTACTCCAAATATAAATAATCGTAATGTATCACAGGCTTGCAGTCGTGCTTGCCCATAGCAGCTTTGGCATCTTTACTGCCGTACGCTGTACGTCCTATACCCAAAAAAATTCCATCGTCGGAAAGGACACGTACAAGGTCGTCCTTTTCAAAATCGCCATTGACGGCAACCACGCCCACAGGCAGAATGCTGACAGCCTCGCTACCACATACGCGCTCAACAGCCCTTTTGTTCAGGATAATCTCGCCCTTGACAAAGCCGCCGCTATGAGCTATCCACTTTTTTACGCTCGAAATTGTACCCTTTCCGGGCAAAAAGCGTGTGCAGAGCGTTTCGCTGTCGGCCTCTATCAGTTTCAAAAGTATATTATCGCGTTTGCCGTTGGCAATTATCACCTCTATGCCCTCATCGGCAACCTTGTGTGCAATATTGCATTTTGTTATCATTCCCCCGCGACCAAAGCCCGACTTTTCGGCTGTAATATACTCCGAAAGGTCCCTGCCGGGCTCAACTTTGGGAATAACCGCAACGCCGGGACTGCCGGGAACACCATCGTAGATACCGTCCACATTGCTCAATATTATCAAAGCCTGAACATCCATCATGGTAGCCACAAGCCCCGAAAGTTCATCATTATCGGTGAACATAAGTTCTGTGACGCTAACCGTGTCATTCTCGTTCACTATGGGAAGAACGCCATTTTCAAGCATCACCATCATGCAACTGCGCTGATTGAGGTAGTGCCTGCGGGTAGAGAAACTCTCTTTCATCGTAAGTACCTGCCCCACAGGAATATCGTACTCGCGAAAAAGTTCGTAATATCTGTTTATGAGCTTCGCCTGCCCCACGGCCGAAAAAAGCTGTCGTTGCTCTACGCTATCCATTTTTTTACATCTTGACGTTGCGAGACGCAACTCACTGCGTCCGCTTGCCACAGCTCCCGAGGAGACAAGAATAACCTCGACTCCCGAACGGCGCAAAAAAGCAATCTGGTCCACAAGAGACGACATTCTTGTCACATCCAAAGTACCATCGGCACGAGTGAGGACATTGCTCCCCACCTTTATAGCCACTCTTTTATATCTGCTTTTCATTTTTTCATCGAAGCTCTCAAGCCCTCCATTACACTATTTGTAAAACCTGCCGCCTCCATTGCATTGAGCCCTTTTATTGTCAATCCTCCGGGGGTCGTAACCCTGTCAATCTCTGTTTCGGGGTGAGCACCGCTTGCCGACAGCACATCTACTGCACCCCTCATCGTCTGCACAACAATTCGCCGAGCCTCGTCGGGGCGGAAACCAAGCTCGACCCCGCCAAGCATCGCCGCACGAACGTATCGCATGGCATAAGCAATACCACACGAAGCGAGCGACGTTCCTGCCGCCACAAGACGTTCATCGACAAGCATTGCCTCGCCCAATTCATTGAAAATATTCAGAAGTACAGCATCCGTTGCAGCAGTCGAACGAGAGGCTGTAATAAAAGTCATGCTGCTCAAGGTAGCAATCGCCGTATTCGGGATTATAATATAGGTTGCAGGCAAAGGAGTATCACCCTCCTTGCACAACCACTCATCGAGTTTTTCAAAACCAACACCCCCGGCCATAGAACCCAACAACTGTCGGGAATAATCCATAAAAGGCTTAATTTCCTCAATAACCTGCTGCATTTTAAAAGGCTTTACCGCCAAAATTATTAAATCGGCAGCCGACACAGCCTTGCGATTATCGGTTGTCACGTTAATCGCAGGAAATTCGGCCTTCACAGCCTCCAACTTTTCACACGAAGGGTTAGACAACCAAATATTCTCGGCGGCAACCTTTGTGCCACGCGCCAAGCCTCGTGCAAGAGCGCCACCCATATTTCCGGCACCTATAATAGCTATATTCATAAATTCTACACAATTTGGAAACTGCAAATTAATGTATAAAGTTCCGAAAAAACAACCGAACAGCAAAAAAATCTTCATATATAATTTTGCCGAATCAAAGAGAATGACTATCTTTGCACCCTGTTAAGCCATTACACACTTTTTATCAGTTACCAAACTCATAAAGAAAATAAAAAAATAATATAATATCATGAAAAAAGAGATTCATCCCGCAGGTTACCGTCCCGTTGTATTCAAAGACATGTCAAACGGCGACTGTTTCCTTTCACAGTCTACATGTAACACAAAAGACACTATTGAGTTTGAAGGTCAGACCTATCCTCTCGTTAAGCTTGAGATTTCTAACACATCACACCCCTTCTACACAGGTAAAGCTAAACTCGTGGATACAGCAGGTCGCGTAGACAAGTTCATGAGCCGTTACGGCAAGACTCTGAAGAAATAATAACTCTTTACAGAAAAAGCAAAGGTGTGTCATTTTTCCTGACACACCTTTTTTCATTTTATCCCACCCCAAAAAAACAGGCACCATGCTGAAAAGCACCATTCACATTTTCGTCACAAGCATACTGCTGTTCGCAAGCAACGCAACATTTGCATGGGAAGGAATGTCGATGCCCCCGCTGCACGTCGAGGGGCGTCACCTGAAAGACCCCAACGGCAACATAGTAAAACTGCATGGGTACGCACAAACATTCAGTCCTTGGTTCAACGAAAGAGGCAAACACTGGAGCAACTACAATGTTTCAGAATGTCTGAAGTATAATAAAGGTATCATCGACGGCATTATGGCCGCCGGATGGAAGATGAATTTCGTGCGCATGCACATGGACCCCTATTGGTCAAACACTCCGGGGGTGCGCGTAAAAGGCGAGAATGATATTTCGGCATTCGACTTTAA
>CAZXIQ010000187.1:0-4102 GCA_964640785.1 uncultured Bacteroidaceae bacterium
AAAACGTATTAGATGAATTGACCGCGAAGGCTAAGGCTTGCGAACGATTGAGAAGGAATTTTGATATGCGCACTTCGTCGAACGATACTTCGCAGCGCATGCTTAATGCTTTGGAGCCGGGTACTGTTGTGCCTATTCATCGTCACTGTGCGACAGCCGAGACTGTTATTATAGTGCGTGGCAGGGTGAAGGAGATTCTTTTTGATGAGTGCGGCAATGTTACCGAAGAGGTGTTGATGGAGGTTGGTGGCGATTGTCCTGTGTTGCAGATTCCTGCCGGACAGTGGCACACTATTGAGGCTTTGGAGCCGGGAACGGTTATTTTCGAGGCTAAGGATGGTGCTTTTGCTCCATTGAGCGAGAGTGATATTTTACAGAAATAGGGCTTTGTGTAGCGAACTGTTTTTTGCTGTTCCTTGAATCAGAAATTTAGTCAATGGAAAGTATAAATCAATATCCCCTAAAATGCAAAATTTTGCATTTTAGGGGATATTGATTTTAGAAACTTTTTCAGTTTCTAAAATTCTGTCGATAGGTATGCTTTTGGCAATTCGCGACAGTTGTAACCGAATGACATTGCCTCGCCGTATGCTCCGGCTGAGTGTATGGCTATAATATCGCCTCGTTTGCTCTGTGACATGCTGCGCTCTTTTGCAAAAACGTCGGACGACTCGCATATGGGGCCTACTATGTCGTAGGTTTGTTGCTCGCCGCCGGCTGATGTCAGATTTTCTATTTTGTGGTAGGCTTGATAGAGTGCCGGACGCACAAGGTCGTTCATGCCTGCGTCTATGATGACAAATTGTTTGCATGTGCCTTGTTTGATGTACGTGACGCGCGAAATGAGGCTGCCACATTGTCCTACAAGGCTGCGCCCAAGTTCGAAGTGTACCTGTTGTCCCGGACGACGTTTCAGATTGTCGGCATACGTGGTAAAGTATTTGCTAAAGTCGGGAATGGGGTTTTTCTCCGGTTGGTTGTAGTCGATGCCAAGGCCGCCGCCAACGTTGATGTGGGGTAACACAAGATTGAGGTTGCTTTCGAGTGTATCCTGTATTTCGTTAATGCGGTTGCATAGTGTGGCAAAATCGTTCATTTCCAGAATCTGTGAGCCTATATGGAAGTGCAACCCTATAAGTTTCACGTTTTTCAGCTCTTTAATGCTGTTTATTGTCTCTTCGAGCAGTTCGTAATTTATTCCGAACTTATTTTCGGCAAGGCCGGTGGTGATGTTTGCGTGTGTGTGTGCGCCGACGCCGGGGTTCACTCTTATTGCAATGTTGGCTGTTGTCTTATATTCTGCTGCAAGTTCGTTGATTAGTTCAACTTCGGGCAACGACTCGGCGTTGAAACAGAATATGCCTGCCTCTAATGCAAGGCGCAACTCTTTCTCGGTCTTTCCCACACCTGCAAAGACTATCTTTTCGGGTGCGATGCCTGCGCCGAGTGCTGCTTTTACCTCGCCGCCACTTACGCAGTCGGCTCCTATGCCTGTTGCGCTTATTATCTGCAACAGCTTGGGGTTGAAGTTTGCTTTTATTGCATAGTGAATGTGGAAACAGTCGTGCTTGGCTGCCTCTTTACGGGCACATTTAAGCGTCTCCTTCAGCAATGATACGTCGTAATAGTAGAATGGCGTCTCAATGTCGGCAAACTTATTTATGGGAAATGTATTCATCATGTCTGTTAGTTGAAAATGTGTTTGCTCAGCGCGCGTAGAGCCTTATCTTTGTCCTCCATGCGTATGAGGAATGAAATGTTGTAATTGCTGCCTCCATAAGATACCATGCGTACGGGAATATCTTTCATTGCCTCCATTGCACGCGACTCGAATCCGGTATTTTCCCATGTGAGGTCGCCCACGACGCAGATGATGCACATATCTTTGTCTACTGTCACTGTGCCATATTTCTGTAATTCGTTGGTAATCTCTTCCAGACGGTTGGTGTTGTCAATAGACATTGATACTCCTACTTCCGAAGTACAAATCATGTCGATGGATGTGCGGTAGCTTTCAAATATTTCGAATACTTTGCGCAGGAATCCGTAGGCAAGCAACATGCGTCCCGATTTTATTTTTATGGCGGTGATGTTGTCTTTTGCAGCGATGGCTTTAATGGTTCCC
The DNA here is from genome assembly GCA_964640785.1 of uncultured Bacteroidaceae bacterium. GTDB lineage: Bacteria > Bacteroidota > Bacteroidia > Bacteroidales > Bacteroidaceae > HGM04593. Next base: position 2,126 of record CAZXIQ010000187.1, read on the forward strand.
GGCTCGGTGAGGTTGTTGTCGATGAGTGTGCCCTCGGCTTTGGGGTCCATGGTGTTCAGCAGGCGCACAGGGACATTGGCCAATTTGGCGGGAAGAATACATGTGGGGTGCAGTATTTTTGCGCCGAAATATGCAAGTTCGGCCGACTCTTCGAAGTGTAGATGACGTACAGGACGTGTGCCTTCTACTATACGGGGGTCGTTGTTGTGCATGCCGTCAATGTCTGTCCATATTTGTATCTCCTCGGCCTGAAGTGCTGCGCCTATAAGTGTGGCTGTGTAGTCGCTGCCACCGCGTTGCAGATTGGCTATGCGGCTGTTGCTGTTCATGCAGATGAAACCCTGTGCAATGTATATTTTTCCATCGGTGCGGCTTTCGATTTGAGGGGTGAGCTTTTCTATAAGATGCTCCATGTCGGGTTCTTCGTTGGCTTTCAGACGCATAAACTCAAGCGAATTGAGCAGCTTGACGTTTATGCCCTGCTCTTCCATGTACAGAGCAACCATGTTTGTGGACATCATTTCGCCTTGAGCGATTATCTCTTTTTCGTTGTCCGATGTTAGGGGTTGTCCGGCGAGTGTACGAAGATGGTTATAAATTTCGTTTATTTTTTCGTTGGCTGCATTGGTGTACTTCTCTGTTGTATAAAGGTCTTTTATTGTCTGTCGATATTTGCTTTGCAGGTTTGTGATGTGCTCAACCGCGCCTGTGGGGTTGCCGTTGCGCAGATAGTTGGTAAACTCGATAAGTGCGTTTGTGGTTCCTGACATTGCCGAGAGTACCACAACTTTTGTCTCTCCGTCGTTGATGAGGTTTACTACGCCCTGCATGCGAACTGCCGAGCCTACTGATGTACCTCCGAATTTTAATACTTTCATTGTGTATGATTTTTTTATTTGTTATTCTGTTTCTTGTATCTGATTTTCATTCTCTTCTGTATCGGTATTCTTGTTTTCTATGAGTCTTTTGTCTTTGCACAGAAACTCTATAGCGGGAAAGGCTGTCAGCCACTGTTCGTTGTGGGTTATCATCAGCACAGCAGTCTTTTCCTCTTTGCATATGTTGTGCAACAGTTGCATGATGTTTTTGCCTGTTTCGTTGTCGAGGTTGCCCGTAGGTTCATCGGCAAGCAGCAGGGTGGGGTGGTTGAGGATTGCTCGTGCTATGACAATGCGTTGTTGCTCGCCTCCCGATAGTTCGTGTGGCATTTTGTAGCCTTTTTGGGGCAGGTCTACAAGATCGAGTACCTCTTGAATGCGTTTCTCGCGTTCGTTTTTGTCGTTCCACCCGGTGCATTTAAGTACAAACTCCAGATTATCGTGTACTGTGCGGTCGGTGAGCAGTTGAAAGTCCTGAAATACAATGCCCATACGTTTGCGCAAGGTGGGTAATTTGTTGCGGCGCAATCCTTTTAACGAAAATTCGTCGAACAGTATGGCTTTGCCTTCGTTTATATCCACTTCGCCATATATACTTTTCAGTAATGTCGATTTTCCCGATCCCACTGCTCCTGTGATGTAGGCAAAGTCACCGGCATTTAGGGTGAACGTAACATTTTCGAGAATTATTTTTGAATCTATGTGTATGTCTACATTTTCGTATTTGATGATAGGCATATTGTGTAATATTTATCTGTTCGCGATTTTGTCGCGAAGATACGCAGAAAAAACGAATTTATAGGGTCGTGTAGAGGATATTGTCTGTTTGTAGGAATATTTTTTTATTTTTTAGGCGCTGTTTAAATTTATATCGCCAAATTTTGAATATAAAAAACAACGAAACACGCACTTCCTCTCTAAGAAAAACTTATTCTAACCTCAGTTCGATATAATAAATACGCAATCATATATATAGCTGACGTTATTTTTGAAATTTAAATGTCTACTTATAATTCTTGTTGTCTGTTGGTTGTAAAAAATATTATTACTGTCCGATAAAACTTTTTTGAAGGAACAAAAAAATAAGGGCTGATTCCAC
>CAZXIQ010000188.1:0-4085 GCA_964640785.1 uncultured Bacteroidaceae bacterium
TATTTTCGATAAGTATTGCGCTCAGGTCGCCGACAAGCGAATTGGGAAGGTTGTAATTGGGTGCATGGCTGCCGCCGAGGATAAGAGCCTTTCCCGAAAAGATGCGGCTCTCGGGGTTGAGACGCAGATAGAGCGACACTGAGTCGCGACCGCCCGCATAGTGTACGGTCTTTAGGCCATCGGCTGTGACAGGGATAAACTTGCTTTTGTCGTTGGTCGTACCCGAAGATTTTGCGAACCAACGACATGTGCCGCGCCACAGCACGTCACTCTCGCCGTGACGCATGCGGTCTATGTACCCTTTGAGAGACTCATAATCCTGTACTGCGACATTGGCTACAAAATCATCATAGCCACGAATGGCAGTGTAATTATGTTTGTTACCCCATTCTGTGTCAGAGGCGCTACACACCAGATTCATTAAAGCCTTATGCTGTATGGCCTCGGTTTCTGTGGCAAACTTGTCTATTTTTTTTGCCCTTAGCTTAAATATATTATTTAGCAGCGATGTTTCGTTCATAGTAACATTGATTGCGTCAAACGTACAAAATTAATACAATTTATTCAAACTAACGAATTTAAATTACCATTTGAACAGCTATTTGATAAATGTACTATTTTTTATAATTTGAAAGTCCCTGTTTCAAGAAATTAATATATGCCTGAATATCTTCGTCGTATGAGTATGAGCCTGCAAGTGGAACTCCTTCATTATCAACAGGTACATAAAAAGGCTGAGCATTTGCGCCAAACTTATGACGTTGCAGATAGCTCCATTTATCGCCAATAGTGCGCAGCTTGCGCTTGACACCCTGTTCGACAACTGTCACAGGCTGTTGCAGAGGAGTTTTATCATCTACAAACAAAGTTATAAGCACATAATCGTTGCGCAACATTTCAGCGACACGTTCGTCAGTCCACACTGCGGCCTCCATTTTGCGACAATTCACACAGCCGTAGCCTGTAAAGTCGAGCAGCACAGGCTTGCCACTGAGACGGGCATACTCCATTCCTTCTTCGTAGTTGTTGAATTGTGCATGAACCTCGTTGTCTGCAAGGTTGAAGTCCTGTGTCCACATTGGAGGAGCAAAAGCACTCACCGCCTTGCAGGGCGCACCCCAAAGGCCGGGGAGCATATAAAGCGAGAATGCAAGCGATGCTACGGCAAGGAAAAAGCGCGGCACCGAAGTGTTGCGTTCGTCAGCATCGTCGTGCGGGAAGTGTATTATATTCAGCAGATAAAGTCCCAAAAGCGCAAACAGCACTATCCACAATGCAAGGAACACTTCGCGGTCGAGCAGCCCCCAGCCGTAAGCAAGGTCGGCAACAGAGAAGAATTTCAATGCAAAGGCAAGTTCTATAAATCCGAGCGTCACCTTAACCACATTCATCCAACCACCCGAGCGAGGCACCTGCTTGAGCATTGATGGGAAAAGCGCGAAAAGCGTGAAAGGAAGAGCCAATGCCAAGGCAAAGCCCAACATGCCTATTGCAGGAGCAAAAAGCGAACCGCCTGTGGAGACCTCAACAAGCAAAAAGCCGATAATGGGGCCTGTACACGAGAAAGAGACCAACGACAATGTAAACGCCATAAGGAACAGACTGAGCAGTCCTGTGGTGCTGCCGGCCTTACTGTTCACCTTGCTTGTCCACGACGAGGGAAGCGTAAGTTCGAACCCACCAAGGAAAGATGCTCCGAAAAGCAGCAACAACAAGAAGAACAGCAGATTGAAAATAGCATTTGTCGATAGAGCATTAAGTGCACTTGCACCAAAAATGGCTGTCACGGCAAGGCCCAAACCCAAATATATGACAACAATGGAAACGCCGTAAAGCACAGCCTCGCGCAATGCCTTGCCGCGATTGCCGGCACGTTTCAAAAAGAAACTTACAGTCATGGGAATTATAGGCCACACACAGGGGGTGAGCAGAGCCAGAAAGCCTCCGCCGAAACCAAGCAAAAAGGTGAGCCACCAAGAGCGTCCGGCCTCGCTTGTGCCAATGCTGTCAAATGCGCTCAGCTCGCCTATCACAGGACGCCACAGAGGGCTTTCCGAGAAATTATTTCCGCCATCAGCCGCCTCGTCGGTAACATTCTTGTCGGGAGCAGCAGCCTTATTGGTCAAAGATGCACCGCCACCGGCAACAGTGCCATTTATATCAAATTCGTATGTTGTCGGAGGCAGACACGTTTCATCGTTACACACACCGTATCGCAAGTAACCCTGAAGACGGTATTTTCCACCAAGCAATTTAACTTTCTGTGTAAAAGTCGCCTCATTTTCGTAATATCTTACTTTCATTCCGAAAATAGGGTCATTCTTCTCAATTTCACCCTCGCCGGGAACAAGAGAGCCTTGCAGTTCGGCACCTTCAAGAGTTTCAAATTCCACAGTCGCCGAAGTGGGGCCTCCTGCCGGAAGATTCGCCGAATAAAGATGCCATCCGGGCTCTATGACTGCCTTAAAAGTGATTGTCGCCTCGTTATCGGCAATATCAGCCGATGCAGAAACTGTTACCGGGTCGGCCATCTGTCCATAGAGAGCCGAAGTTACAAACAACAATAGTGTCAAAAGGGTACTTTTCATATTTTATTTTTTTATTTACATTATAATTCCATCGGGTCTTTGCGTATGCGCCACTCAGCAGGATAGAGGTTGTTCACTCTGTTACCGACATTTTTGGCAAAGCCTAAAGGTATATTTTTATAGGTAAAGAGTATTATTCCCATAGGGGCCGAGGGAATAGAAAGTGCCTCGCGATGAAGGTAGGCAAGAGCTTGTTCACAAGTAAGTTCTACCGAGGGAAAAGCCTCGCGGTTGAGCGCCACACTCATGGCCAACCGATGCGACGGCAGCAATTTATTATTCTTGACCGCGGCAACGGGTACTCCGGCGTGTAACACTTTCAAGCGCGATTGTAACGACGCAATAATCGCTCGGTGCTGTCGAGGATAGGCAACGAGCGTCTCATTTTCGACCACAAAATCATATTCGTCGGGGCTGTTTACCCAAGAACGGGCAACATTGCAAGCCTTGGGTATCGGCACAGAACGCGAACGCATAGGACGAGGCTGAGCAACCTCGCCATCGCCATCTTTACGCAACAACGCAAGGAAAAAGCCCTCGCCGCGAGTAAAGCCGGGAATAAAGCGATACACAGGAAAATCTGCGCTCACCAAATTACCGGTTATTCCCCACTGAGAAGAAATTTCGACGGGCAATATTTGTGCCCCAAGCTCGTCACGCACCCACGCAACCATATTTTCATCCTCGTGGGGATTAAAGGTGCAAGTGCTGTAAACAAGCAATCCTCCGGGACGCAGAGCGCCCCAAATATCGGACAATATTGCGCGCTGACGGGACACACAGGTTTTTACATTTGAGGGCGACCACATGGAGACTGCGCGTGCATCCTTGCGGAACATACCCTCGCCCGAGCATGGAGCATCGACCAGAATAATATCGAAAAATTCCTTGAACGGCGCAAAGTCGGAAGGCTCGTTACGTGTAACAACCGCCGAAGGTACACCCCACTTTATTATATTTTCGGCAAGCACTCCGGCGCGCAAAGGCATAGGCTCGTTGGCAACAAACAGAGAACCGGACGGCAACAGCGAGAGTGCATGTGTGGACTTTCCACCGGGAGCGGCACAAAGGTCGAGCATGCGCACAGGGGCATGGACATATTGTTTGAACACCTGTTCAAGAAACATCGAAGAGGCTTCTTGAACATAATAGCACCCTGCGTGAAAAAGAGGGTCGGCAGTGAAAAGCGGACGAGCATCAAGATAGCAGGCGTCGGTTGCCCATGCTACCGGCTCGCCACAAAACTCCGCTGAACGTTTCGCAGGATTGTGACGCACACTCACCACCGGCTCCGTTGCCAGAGCCGAAAAGAATTGCGAATAACGCTCCTCACCAAAAAGAGCCTTTGTCTGCTCGACAAAATCTGCCGAAAGTTCTATTACGTTTGTAGCCATGCTACAAAGATACACTTTCTGCGAGTGAAAAACAAATTGTTTTTTTGCGGACACTGAAAAGTTAGTTATATTTGCAAACTAAAGTTTGCGAAAATAGGTTGCA
>CAZXIQ010000189.1:0-4083 GCA_964640785.1 uncultured Bacteroidaceae bacterium
TATTCTTCCTCCCACAGTCCAACCATAGACAGTACCGTCAGCAGTGCGCAGGAACATAGGCTGTCCATTCATTACATTCTCGCTCATTTGGGGAGTAACATCAACGCTCCACATAGTATGGGCTTTCTCTTCAACCTCGGGCAAAGTAACCTCACCCACCTTTGCACCCCATTTCTTTGTGTACTTCTGTACGAAAGAAGGAAGCATCTTGTCATAGAAGCCCTTCATGCCCTCGCCGCCGATTTTTAAACCGTCTTCTTCGATGGTATTAGTGCCAGGAGCCATTATTCTTTCACCCAGCTCCTTGCCAAACACCTCTGCTATATTCTTGTTAGCAAATTCTCCGCCATGAATATTTCCATCTTCGCCTACCTTAAAATTGATGGTACTTCCGACCGTTGTCAATATTCTAACATCCTTAGCAACAGCTGTACCATCATTAAACAATTCCGTGTTGTTATCCACGGACTGAATAAGGTCGATGCCTCTGCTCATATTATACCTATCCGCCTGCTGCTCTCCTGTAGTCCACGCAACCTTGTCAAAACCATTTTCGACAGCATAACGCAGCATACGTTTCATGGCAAGTTCGTGCCAATTCTTCTCAAAAGGAGCGGCAGGGACACCGACACCACGTTCACCGCGAGAAAGATTTACAAGTTTTTCCTTGCTTATATTCATTGATTCCATTGCAAGCTGCATATCTTCATACGCATCTCGCAACTCCTGTAATTCACTTTCTGTTGCACTTCCAAAACCTATTCCATATTTTGAAAGCAGGGCACCGTTTACCGAAGTATGTTTCTTAACTGCATCATCATATTTTTTTCTGGATTCATCAAAAGCATCCTCGGCCATCGCAAGCTGCTTTTCGTATGTAGGCCTATATCCCTTCTCTCTACCCTCCTGATGGCGTTTCGATTGTATCTCGTCAATCACAAGCACACGCTTGCCCTCACTGTCGGTAGTCTCACCAAAGCGCACCCACGCGACAGCACGACCACCACCCGCGTCGCCGAAGTGAATCTCATCGCTCACGTTCCAACTCTCAATTGTAGGAACTACTAGAGCAATTTCACGTTTATTTTCAAGACCCTCGGTAGTGTATTCAAGTCTGGTAGGGTTAATCATAGCGCTACCGCTTGATGCAAGTCCCAATCCTTTAGCAAGTGCCTTGCTTGCATCGTCCATGTGTGCAAAAGTTCCCGCATCGCCACCATCTATAACCACTTGATAAGGGCCGTATCCTTCGCCTGCGTGAATATACGACAGTCCTTCGGTATCACCTTTCATGTAGTAATATATGCCATCCTCGCTTGTCAATTCACCACTGCCATACTCCACTTCATCAATCCGAATAGTGTTCTCGTCGATATAGTCGATAATCTCTTGCTTTGTAACCGAGCCACTCTGTTTGTTCAGCCATGCTTCAAGGCCGACCCACGCATCCTCGCCCGCTTTCAGCCCGCCGTTCTTCTTCAGCATGGCAACCCACTGCTGTGGCGTAGCCTTTTCTTGCTTAATATCCAGCACAACCTTTTTAGCATTGGAGTAGAAAGGAGCAGCAACGCGAGAAAATTCCGTCTCAATTTTTGGATTCTCGAAACTATTGATTACATTTGCAACAGATATAAGTTTCGGATCTGCGTCTTGACGTTCTTCCTCATAGGGAAGTCCAAGCCAATCCGAAACTTTTTCTTTTTCCACCCAGCGGAGATATTCTCCCAATTTCTCACTATCAAGCAAAGACAAACGCTCAATTTCGGTAGTCGCATCTTTACTGTGAACACTGCTCACATTGCTTACTTCAACCACATTACCCGACGCATCAAGCTTGAGTGCAATAGACAACTTGCCACCGTTTACGTTAAGCTCTGTTACAACAACAATATTCGGTTGCGTTTCGCCGTGTCTATAAACAAGAATAGGCGACTGAACAGCCTCTGCAAGACCTTTCAAATCATCTGTTGTAAGATTGTGCTTTTTTAGATGCTGGTGCAATACAGTAGGCGACAAGGTAAGCTCTCTTGCATTTACACCGGCTGCAGACAACACACTCATGGGGCGACCAAGATGCAACAAACCCTTATGCTGTTTATCTTTAAACGCATCAAGTTCACTATTAAATCTCTCGTTAGCATCAGATATGGCCTGCATTTCCGCTTGCTCATTACCAAGAACAGTTTTCACCATCTCGGGAGTAGCCATCACCACCTCAACGCCCGTTTTTTCAAGAGCCTGCATGGTTGCCTTAGTAGCACGTTCAAAAGCAGGGTTGTTCCTGTCGAGCGACAAAGAGCCGCGTTGTAGTTCTATTTCTCCCTTCTCTATGCGTTCAAAAGGAACATTATACAGATAGCCGTCACGAATATAAACAGCTTTGTCATCAATCTTTTCTACTACGCCACTTATTCTGTAACCATCGTAATATACGGCAGTGACTTTATCGCCGATAGAAATACCGTTTATCTCTTGTTTTCCTTTGGTACCTTTTGCCGCATTTGCCTCTTTAGAAATATCCGAAGTCTCAAATCCCGCAGTTTGGACAATTTTACCCAATTTTACTCTGTCGCTAATCGAAGATTTTGCATAAAGTTTGGATAAAGAGCCATCTTTTACCATAGCCTCAATATACGCAGGATATTCGTCTAAAGCCATATTATACGCATCAACCTCATCAATTTGAGAGTTGCTACTCATGATTTCTGTGCTACGCTTATCAGCATATTCTGATTCGGTCATCGGCATAGACACTTGGTCGCTGACTTGCTCACTTTCCTGTGATAAAGTCGGAGTGTTCGGAGTTTCTGAATCACTCTCATTTGTTGAATAATCCTCAATTTCTTGTGATTTCTCCTCATTTGTTGAGGATTTTTCAAGTTCCTTCTTACGTTTCTTAAGAGCCTTTTCTATATAATCAAAGCTCTTGTAGAATTGATTATCCTTGTAGCTCTCCTTGTTACCTGCACGAATATCATCTTTCCTTCCCTTCATCCCCCTGATAGTGGCATCTATTGTAGGCAAATCTTCAGTTGTGAGTTTCTGTAAATAATTATTAAAAGCCTCTTCCCATGTTTCTATAGTCTGCACATCGCCATTAGCAATAGCAGTTGCATAATCTCCCGGCTTGGGTGGCAATTCTGCGCGTTTCTCACGTTCCTCGGCAATTCTGTTCTCAGTTCTTTGCTTCTCAACAACATTTTTCTGCGCATTCTCTTGCTCGTTAGAAACTTGTACTGTATCTTTGCCCTCAGAAGTAGCAGAGTTCGGTGTAGGAACAAGGTCCGACCCCTCTTTAAGAGGCTCAATTAAGCGCCCTTCAGAATTGAGGAACTTACTATTAAGATGCAGCAGTTTACATTGTTGCATCTTTTTTATCAGAGTACCCTCATTAACCTCATGGCTACTTATAGAAACTTCAAGATTTTCTTTTTGTACTGTTACAGATTCAAAATGTACATATCTACTTCCGTCCGACTTTATAAATGTTTTAACAAACAGATACTTAGTTTCCCTTTCCGCACCATCTTTTGGGTCATATTCCTCTAAGACAATATCAGGATTAACCAATGTAGGCTTTATCATGCCAAAATACTCGGCACGTTTTTTCTTAAGCAACTTTAAATATTGATTTTCCCCCATTTTAACAGAGCCGACGGGAGTATCTAATTCGCCACTCTCACCAAATTCCGAATCCCATGTATCCGGTGATAAATCCAAATTGTTTGCCAATTCAGCATTGGATTTCATTTGAGCAATTAAAACAATCGCATCATTTTCGGAAATGGCCAACTTGTCGGTTTTTCCGACATGCTTGTCTACTTCGCTCTGCGCTCCTTGTGCCTCTGCTGCCTGCACCTGCTCGCCAACTGACGGAACAGCATTTTTTTCGTCTAACACGTTGGTAGTTTCAGATTTTGTTGTATCTTTGCTGCCAGAAGTCTGAGGAGAATTTCCCGCTGGCGTGGTTACACCATCATTTTTGCCACTATCAACTCCGCTGATATCGGTGTTAGTATCAGAACCTACTGCGGGTCGGTTATAGACTTTCCGTTTATTGCGCGAGTATTTTTTTCGGAAGAT
>CAZXIQ010000190.1:0-4078 GCA_964640785.1 uncultured Bacteroidaceae bacterium
AGGGTGGGTATATTTATGCAGGTGTCCCGGCGAAAAAGATAAAGGCTGTCGATGAAAAACAACGCGATGAAATTATTAATCGCATAGCAGAAGATTATGTAATGTACGCATCGTGGTACAAATAAAAAAGTCAAGAGCAAAATTCAAACGAATTTTGCTCTTGACTTTGTTATTTGTTGTATAGTTACCTTTATTGCTTTTTTCTTGACAACAGTGTTACTGCAACAATGACAATGACCGAAACTGGCAAGGCATATAGTATAGGGTCTATCATATAATAGGGATAAACATCAACAAGCACCTCTTTGCCAAATATAGCTTTGCATATACCTAATGGTGCAGCCTCGGCTTTATGCATAAAACCAAGCACAAAGAGTGAAACAAGTAATCCCGACCACATGCTTGACACAGCTGCACGACGAGTGACTTTCTTCCAGTAAAGTGCACAAAAATATGCAGGCAGGAAAGTCGATGCGCATACTCCCATAAATATTGAAGTTCCGCGAGCAATAATATTCATGGGCAGTGTGTAGCATATAATATAACTGATGATTATGGATATAAATACGCATAATCTGATAACTTTCGTACTATTGCTTTTTTTATTTGTCAGTGGCACATAAACATCGGCTCCGACAGCCGCACCCATCGTGTGAAAAAGTGCGCTCATTGTAGACATGCTTGCCGATAGTATACACAGCATGAAAAGTGCCGAGAACCACGAAGGCATTGATTTATCAATAAAATAGGGAATAATTTTATCAATGTCCTTAACAACTTCAGTAGCAACCATTCCTTCTGTATTATAGAAAAAGATATTTGACAATGCGCCTGCATGGTAGATGGCACCTACTGTTACAATAAGAAAAAGACAACCGATAAAAACACCTCGGTTCAACTGACGGGTACTATCTACTGTCATAAAGCGCACAACAAGCTGTGGTTGCGCCAGACAACCGATACCTACACCTAAAATAAGTGAAGTTACAAGCGAATACCACTGCGACGAACCTGTACGGGGCATCGAGGTCCACCCCTCATGTCCCAGTTCTCTGAACTTCTCGGGTACAAGGTCGCCCATATTGCTCAGAGCTACGTTTGCCTCTGTAAATCCCATGCCCAGCGTCGAATATAGGCTGAACAGCAAGAAAAGCATACATATAAACATTATGGCAGCTTGCAACGCATCGGTGTACATAACACCTTTCATGCCTCCGGCTATGACATAAGCGGCAATAACAAGTGTAAATACAAGTAAAGCAATGTTGAAATCAATATTAAACATTTGCTCTATGAACACTGCTCCACCCTTAAGCACTACGGCTGCATAAAGGGGCATACATATAAAAATGACAAGTCCGGCAAGCACCTGAATGCTTTTCGAGTGGAAACGTCTGCCCAACAACTGCGGAAAAGTTGTTGCGTTGTATTGTACTCCCATGCGGCGCGTGGAGCGTCCGAAAATGATGAATGCAACAATTACACCCATAAACATATTCAGCAGACACAACCATTGCAATCCCATTCCATAGGCGGCAGCTGCGCCTCCAAAGCCGACAATCGCCGATGCCGAAATAAATGTAGCACCGTAGGAAAGAGCCATTACTATGGGGTTCATTTTACGGCCGCCGACCAAATAATCACTTGCACTTGTTGTCTTTTTATATCCCAAATATCCTAAAAACGAGAGCGATAATAAGTATAAAATGACAATTAATCCTAAATAAAAAGTATTCATTTTCTTAATCTTTATTCTATTAAACTACTCATCATCTGTCTCGAATTCTTTTTCTGTTTTTACGTATGCGTCGGATTTATCATCTTTGTTCCAACGTGTAATTCCCCACCATGCTGAGAATATCAAGCATATAAATGCCAATAGGTAGGGTAACCAAATTCCCGGGTCATCAATTCCAAACATATTTTTAACTATTAATTAATAAACATTAAATTAGGATGCGAAGATAGCTAAAATTGTTGATTCTGTCGCAATAGAAATAATTATATATGTAATAACCTTTTTTGCGACACTATTTGTTTTTAGGTGTTGTGCCGTTGATGGTGACATTGTATTTCCATTGTGTTTCAACTTTTTCGGCCTCGTGCGTGTCGGGTACGGCATTTACAACTAACCACAAATGAGACAATCCTTCGTTGGGCACTGTGTATTTTATTTCTTTGCCTTTGCCGTCGGTGGTGCATGCACGCAATGCTGTGCTGTAATCGGCAACAGAGTCGTTTTTCACCGGTAGCAGAGCATAGTTCCATTCACCTTGTATATCTTGTGGCAATTCTCCGCACAATGTAAGTGTAATATCACTGCCGGGCGATGGAACTTCAAGTTCAATGCCATTATAACCGTAACATTGGGGTGTCATTTCCGGTGTAATTGTAAAACAATTATCTTTGCCCTCAATCGCAATGAGCTTGCTTTCATGAGCATTTCTATAAGGTCGGGCATATTGGCGTATTCTGTCAAGGTCGTATGTGATGAAGTGTAGAGCAGCATCGAAACATTCGTCATTAAATTCCTTTTGACCGATGTTTGTTTGGCTCTGATAAATAAGAATAGGGTCGTGAACATCGGTGTTGTTGCGCCAGATGCGGCTCATAATTTCAATTCCATGTTTCGATGACCAATATTCTGCAAGATAGGGGTTGCAATACATTGTTTTGTGGCTGAAGGGGTATATGTGAGTATTCTTCATGTAGTTTTTCCAATGATAATTTTCATCAGTCATCCAGTGTGGGTTTACATGAAAAAGCATCCATTGCGAGGTTATTTCCCACAATGCTCCACTTGCGCTTGTAAGGCCATCGGCTGCTATTTGTGCTTGAAAGGCGTGTCCAAGCTCGTGGGCTATGCAGTTGAATTTTTCTTCGTGCAGACGTACGGGAGTAACCCATATTGCGCCTATGGTGTTGTCGTATGCGCCACCGTATGCTGTACCCTCTTTTGAATAATTTATCATTACCATCATCCTGTATTTGTCGGCAAGTGAGCCGGGGGCAATAAATTTAAGGGTGTCACGGTAGTAAACGTAGAAACGTTCGGCTGTGGCTTTTAGCCCTTCAAAGTCAAAAGTCATTTTTACGTCGTCTATCATTGGGGCTTTTGAAATATCTTTTCCGAACCCCTTTTCCCAGAAAAATACAAGGTTGGGTGTTGTGTCCATACGTTCGTAGCAGTAACGGCTGAGAGTGTCGTTGAAATTCATATTTGCAAATTCCTTGGGAATGTAAATGTCCTTACCGCTGTACTCGACATTTTTCACGTTGCTTGTGCAGGCGACGTGGGCAAGTATTGTAAAAACTGTGATTAGTGAAATTTTGAAAAAATGTTTCATGTGTGTGTAATTTAAAATAGGGTAAAAGTGTTTGATAGTTTGTTTTTTCGAGTTTCGGTGGGTGTCTCCCCCATCATGCGTTTGTAATATCTGCTAAAATATGATTGATTGGGGAAATTATATTCCTCGGTTAGTTCTTGCATAGACTTGTTTGTGTTGTTTAGTTCATATTTTAGTTGCGAGGAAAGATAATAATCAATAATCTCTTTGGCCGAGTGTTCACACAATGATTGGCATATTTCATTCAGATAATTACTGCTTATTTTAAGCTCTTTTGCATAAAATAGAACTTCGCGTGTCTGGCGATGAAATTTGAATAATTCGCGTATGAATGAGAAAAAATACTCTTTTTTGCTCGAAATTATTTCACTCTTCTTTTCATTCATCATTTTGTTTCTTTCGAAGTACGATTTTAAGAGTGATACAAAGCATACATATTGATTAAGTATGTTGCTTTTTATAAAATCTTCATCGTTGAATTTTTCGCATAATTCAATTGTCGTGAAAAGATTTTTTATGTATGCTGCATATTCTTCATTCCAATTAATAACACAGTTTTTTCTGACTGTCGATATAAAATTAAAGTCGAGTTTTTTAAATTCTGCAACCATCAGTCCGGAACTGAAAGCAATGCAATAACCTTTAAAATCTTTACTCACATATACACGCATCAGTATGTCCTGATGCGTAAGCAATATTGTTGTACGGGGTGTAATGTTGTATTTTTTGTA